>JAFONG010000217.1 GCA_017418585.1 Erysipelotrichaceae bacterium
CTGACCGGTAAAAGAAGCTTTAGGGCTTTGCTTTGACCGATGGCGACGGCCATGGCCGGAGTGATTTCTCCCAGCAGGGAATCGGCAGAAACGATCGCGATCGGTCCAATGATCACATCCGCATCTTTGCAGGCAACGATGACCGGATTCTCTCCTGTCGCGCCCTGTGAAGCTCCTGCTTTCAGCATTGCGCTGGTGGCAATGCTGTTGGTTCCTACGACATACAGGTCCAAAGACAGTTCTTCTTTGCAGATGGCTTCGACGATCATCTGTCCCAGTCTGCCTCCCTGTCCGTCTATTACTACTGCTTTCATGCGTTCTCCTTTATTCATGCGGAAGCTTCGGCAGGAAACTCTTATACAGAGCCAGATACAGGATCACCGATACGAATACGCAGACTACGGCGTTGATGGCTGTCGTGCCTGCGACCCAGGTTGCGATGATCTTGGCAGCTTCCTGCGGAATACCGAGTATGTAGTTGCGGTAGAAATAACCGACGATCGGATCGGCCAGTACATTGAAGCCAAGTCCGGCAATGGCGGATACGGCAGCTGCACCGATGATCTCCTTGCGGTCGGTCTTTTCCGTGAGGTGGAACTGTTTTGCGACGGTTCCGGATATGAAGCCGATCAGAAACTTCAGCAGGAAGGTCTTAGGAGCAGAGGTAATGTATCTTGGATCCAGGACATCGGCAATCGAAAGTCCGATCGCTCCGGCGATGCCGCCGTACAATGGTCCCAGGAACCAGGAAGACAGAACGACTACCGCATTGGCGATATGGATGGCCGTAGATGTTCCGGCTGTAACCGGGATCGTGATCTTGCCATAGGTGAAAGCGACGTAGTTGATTACCGCAAACATCGCCGCATATACCAGTTTTCTTGTTTTAACGTTCATGTTCTCTCTCCTTTCTTGTCTCCTTCTTCATTCTATTCTTTTTGTCTATATGCCTCAACAAAAACGCTTTACACTAGAACCCGAATTTTCCAAACAGGCCTTGTATCTTTTCCATGACTTCCTTGACAGAATCCAGCAGATCGACCGTTCCGTCGTTCACAACGCTGCTGACTTTTTCGTTCAGACCTTCCATCTGTTCCATAAACCGATTGTAACGGTTTATCACGGCTACGATCTTCGGTATATAGATGGCGCCAATGACAATAACCGCCAGCAGGATCAGTCCATAGACTGCGTAACGTACGTAACGGATCCTGTCGTTCCTGCGTTTTTCTTTTACCAGCTCCATCAGCAGTTCATGATCACTCATTTGACTGTAGTCTTTCATTCTGTTTCTCCTTGTGTTCCAGATAGTATCTCAACGCCAGTGCATCCCTTTGCTGAACGAGCTTGCCGATATCGCAACGTACGTCGTTTTCCAGCCTGTTTAGAGCTTCTTCAGGCTCCATCCACAACACTTCCTTGAACAAGATCTGTTCTTCTTCTGTCCGGTCCGTTTCTTCCGGTTCTGTCGTATCGACTCGGCAATGGAAAAAGATGGAACAGGTGATTCGTCTGATCAGATTGTAGGTATCCAGGATGGTTCCAAGCAGTTCGTAGCTTTC
>JAFONG010000218.1 GCA_017418585.1 Erysipelotrichaceae bacterium
AAATCAGTTACTTCTGATAAAGAAAGGAATTAAAGGTCTTGCCGACATCATTGCCGATGTTCTGTCACTGATTGAAGGCGGCTGCACGATATCTGCCGGAAAGACCGGAAAATTCGCCGGTGCTGCCTGGGTCTTTGCTTTCCTGGGTCTATGTTCTGCCTGAATCTGTAGAAAGAAACACGCCGATCGGCAGCAAGCTCGTCTTTGAGAAATGGGAAAAGAACGGCGAAGAGTACATCAGAATCCGTCTTATTTACGACAGTGTTGACCAGCTTAGAAACATTTCCATTCATGATCTGAATCATCCGCCGATGTCTTATACCTTTGAATTCAAGGGACTGACGGCAAACGAAGACGGCATGTACCGTTTCGATGAATTTGAAAACCTTCTTCACGAAAAGATCCGGGCTTATGACGAACTGATCAGAGAGTACGGTGCGAAAACGTCCCCGATTCCAAAGACCGGTGTAGAATGATTTAAAACAAAACAGAAGCGTATGAACGCTTCTGTTTTTAATTCAGGCATGTGTTGATGATCTGTTATGCAAAAGCAAATCAATCAACGACAATGATATTTATGAAAAGACAAGAAAATGCGTATAGTTTTACAGGTACTCGGACATGAAGTAAAATGATGTTAATAGAACGGAGGAAGGAAATGAATAGAGATAATCTGATTAAAAACATTCTGGACTTGACAAAGATCCCGGGCATCAGTTCCAGAGAGGAAAAGGTGACTGCCGCCATTAAGGAACTGCTGAAAGGAAGGAACTACAAAGTCACGACAGACAGGATCGGAAACCTGACTTACGAACACAAAGGAAATAAAGAAGGAAAAAAGAAGGTCCTGGTTTTTGCGCACGTAGATGAGCTTGGCATTATTGTCAGAGGCATAACGGAAAACGGATTCATCCTGTTTGACAGAGTAGGCGGCGTTAATACGCAGATACTGCCTGGTACGAAATTCGTTTTCGACGGTGAAAAAGGACCGGTTGAAGGCGTGGTCGGCGTTCAGGCACATCATTTCATGCCTGTACAGAACAAATTCACGGTTCCGCAGATCGTCGACATGTATATCGATGTGAACTGCGAAAGCAGGCAGGAGGTATTGGACAGAGGCGTCGACATCGGAACATTGGGCGGTTTCTTGTGGCAGTCCAAGGTTCAGAACGACAAATTCCTTGTAGGCAAGACCATGGACAACAGAGCATCCGTCGGCCTGCTGATCGAACTGCTGAATGATTATGAAAACAAGGATCTGGATTATAATCTCTATGTCTGCTTCCCGGTACAGGAAGAATTCAATGTCAGAGGCATCATGCCTGTTATGAGGAAGATTAACCCTGATCTGGCCATCGGCTTCGATATTACTCCGGCCTGCGATACCCCTGATCTCAACTACAACGAAACGCGTCTCAACGGCGGTCCTTCGCTATGTGTATTCAATTTCCATGCAGGCGGCACCCTGGCAGGTGTGTTGCCTTATAAACCGTTTAATGACCGTGTCATCAGAAAAGCAAAAGAAAACAAGATCCCGCTGCAGAAAGACGTCGCTCCGGGCGTTATTACGGAAAACGCCTTTGCCATGTTTGAAAACGAAGACGGAATCAGGGTCGGCAATCTTTCGATCCCTTGCCGTTATACCCACACTTTCTTTGAGAAGGTATCAATCAGCGATCTGGAGCCGACATACAAGCTTCTGGATAAGGTGCTGGAAAACGACATCACAGAGATTCTGAATGATTAAATGTATCGTATGTGATCTGGACGGTACGCTGTTCTACGGGTTCGGAAACGACATTTATGATCTGTCGCCTGAATCGGTAA
>JAFONG010000219.1 GCA_017418585.1 Erysipelotrichaceae bacterium
GAAGGATCGAGCGGAGAAGCGATAAAGCTCATCTTCTCGCTTTCCGGATACATAGCTGTCAGATGCTCCTGCAGATAGTTCAGCTTGCTGTCTGTATCAAGACCCAGAGCTTCGATCGCGGAAGGATCGTTGTAGACTGTCTGTACTTCCTTGAACCCGTTCGTATCAGAATAGAAGGACATCATGTAGTCTTCGCTAAGAACGTAGTAGAGCGCATCCTCAAGAACTTTCATGACATCATCAAGGGAACGGTTATCGCTGTTGCGCAGGATGAACTTCGCCTCTGCGTAGCCCTTGGAATAGTGGACCATACCGCGCTGATCGCCGCTGACGCGGGCTTTGCCCTTCAGCTTCTCAACTTCTTTCGCGGCTTTCTGGTATGCCGGAATGACCGTGTTCTTGACGATCTGCGCATTCTTTTCCTTGTATTCGGTCTTCTGCGCATCCGTCAGGAAAGTAACTTCATTGTCCATCCGGTTGTTGAAGACGCTGATCAGTTCGTTATCATCGACCTTGGATGTAAAGCGCTCGATGTATTCCAGGGAATCGGCAAGCTGCGTATCAGACATGGCGATACCCTCTTTTGCCTGTGCCTGGGTGTAGGCGATCGCCTCATCCATGTAGCGGCCGACATCTTCCAGAAGAACGAGATAGTCATCCAGCGATTCCTGATCATAGAAATAGTATTCGGTAAAGTTCGTTACCAGGTTGCTCGGGAGCTCGCTCTCCGGGAAAAGAAGGTTGTACTTGCCGTAGATCAGGTCGATCAGTCCTTCGTACATACTGTATTCGATGACTTCGTAGTCGTACTGCTGACGGTAGGAAAGCTTGCTGAAATCGAATTCTTTCAGCTTTTCGAGCGTATCCAGACATTCCTGGTAGTTCTTCTTGTATTCCTCGGCTTCCGGACCGTATTCGATCTTGCCCAGCGTCACTTCCGGCTTGGTGAGCCCGAGAGCCTTATAGTCAGTGACATTGAAATGCATGGACAGATAATCCTTTTCCGCCATCGTTTTGAAATGCTCATCCAGAAACGCTTCAAATGCCGGATCGTTTACGGTATTCTCCGGATTCTTGTCACGCGGTGTCCATTCTTTGATCGCTGTCAGATAGGTCTCCCCTTCCGCAGGATCCTCAGTATTCTTTGCCTTGCCCTGACAGCCGGTCAGAAGCAAAACGGCCAAAAGGAGTATTAACAGTTTTTTCATTTTCTCA
Source organism: Erysipelotrichaceae bacterium (assembly GCA_017418585.1). Lineage (GTDB taxonomy): Bacteria > Bacillota_I > Bacilli_A > Erysipelotrichales > Erysipelotrichaceae > Colivicinus. The sequence goes on from JAFONG010000219.1 coordinate 1,216, forward strand.
CCTCATTTTAATATTGTACAATAAGAGCAGGAAAAGAGGAACAATAATGCTGGTTAGTAATATGACCCTGAGACAGATGATCGACTTCAGACCGGGTGACGAAGACATGGCTTTACTGCCTCTTGATGTCACCGTTTATATAAAAGCAACCATCATTTCCAAGGAAAGAGAAGACAATGTCGGATTCATCCGTCATCTTTTTACGCATGATCTGGTCGGCGAAATCTTCAAGGATCCGGGAAAGACGGTTTTTTATGATTTCGATGCCAGGGAAGTCAAGAATTCCCATAAATTCATCACCATCTTCGAACTCTACAGCAAGGAGCAGCTGCAGCTGACAGCGGAAGACGCGCTGGAGATCCTGCAGGGTTATCACGGAGATGCGGACGTGATCTTCGATCTGTTCTCCTTTGACAACCGGATGATCCGTCTCAGCATTCTGGACGGCGTCCTGAATTCCGAAGAGATCAAAGAGGCATGAGCAGAAAAAGACGACCTGTCTCCAGGACCCGTCGAACCAGGAAAAAGCGCAGCGACGCGATAAAGATCGCCGGCATCCTGCTGGCGGTCCTGATCCTTTTTGGGATCGTTCGCTGTGCGGCCGGGGGGATCCGGCACAATTACGATTTCGATCCGGTAGAGCCGGTGGAGGAACTGGAGACTCATACTTACGACTTCGAAAAACTCGGCGAAGAAAACGGACATCTGACCTATCCCGGGGCCGCCTAC
>JAFONG010000220.1 GCA_017418585.1 Erysipelotrichaceae bacterium
CAACACGGTCTTCAAGGCCGTTTTCCTTCAGCATCTCATCCAGTACATCCATGAAGACGCCTTTCCCTTTATCAAGACGGATGCTTTGAAGAGTTTCTTCCAGATCCGTTCTGCCGTCAAAGGCGCCAAGACAGTTTCCGTAACAGGTATAATCCACGCCGCAGCTTGGAGAACCGTCTATCCCGACGATCCCTAATACTTCAAATCTATCGTCGTTTCCTAGATATTCCTTCAGCTGATCAATGACCGGTTCCAGGATTTCGCGGCAGTGTTTCTTGAAGAACGGATTGTCGAACTGATCGGAAACATGTCCCCATCTTTTTGCGCCGTACAGAGTAAACTCCGGGCAGGGAAGCTGGACGATCTGAACGCCTTTATCCAGCGCTTTCTGCAAGAACTGAAGTCTCAGCTTCTCCTCGGCATCGATGTCTTCCCGGTTGTATAAAACGACCTTGCTGGCGGTATTCAGAATACAGTGTGATACAAAAACGATCTTTTTCATGTTTTCTTCTTTCTAAGAATTGATCTCAGGGACAGAATCCGCCTTAATGATAAAAAACAGGACCGGGATTGTCAACGAAACGATCGTTCCTTATATTTCCATGGAAAGAATCAAACGCCTGTTCAAGTATGATAGAATAATGAAAAGAGGTGATAAGATGAAGACAGCATGATCTTAAGAAACTAATAAACGCAAAAGTTAGATTTCTTTATATTGTTTTTTGCGTAGAAGGAGATCAGCTGAATTCATGCTTAATATCAGTCATTTAACCATTACGACCTTAAAGGGAAGAGTGCTTCTGAAGGACTTTTCTTTTACGCTGAATCAAGGCGAAAAGATCGCTCTGATCGGAGAAGAGGGAAACGGAAAGAGCACGCTTCTGAAGATACTTGCCGGGGAAGATGTAAGCGATTATGTTGAGGTGCAAGGAGAAGTCCATACCAGGGACAGAGTCGCCTATCTGCCGCAGCACATCGATAGAAAAGACGAGGAACTGGATGTACGATCCTTCATTGAAAAGGACGATACCGACATCAGGAAGCTCTATTCTCTGCTGAATGAAATAGGAATCGACAGATCGATTCTGGATGGCAGGAAGATGAGAGACTTGTCGGGCGGGGAAAGAGTCAAGGCTTCCCTGGCGAGAGTCCTGTATGAAGAACCGGATATTCTCCTGCTGGATGAACCGAGCAACGACATCGATCTGCAGACCATGATCTGGCTGGAAGATTTCATCTCATCGGCATCCCAGGGAATTATCTTCATCTCCCACGACGAGACTCTGCTTAGAAACTGCGCGGAAGGAATCCTGCATCTGGAGCAGCTCAAGAGGAAGCAGGAAGCGCGCATCACTTTCAGCGGTGAAGGCTACGACAGCTATTTCAAAAACCGGCTGCACTGGATCGACAGAAACAATCAGATCTCGAAAAAGGAGCACAGCCGGTTCAGGAAACAGCTGGAACGCTACCGTCAGATCTATCAGAAAGTCGAATATCGGCAAAGGACGATATCCAGAGGAGATCCTCATGGCGGACAGCTGCTGAAAAAGAAAATGCATTCCCTGAAGTCTCAGGGAAGGAAGATGGATGAGAAGGAAAAGGAGCTGACGAAGAAGTTCGAACCGGAAGAAGCGATCGCGATCCGTTTTGAAGAAGTCAGAATGCCGCCGTCCAAGATGATCCTGGATCTGCATCTGGATGAGCTGAGGATCGACGATCTTCTGCTGTCCGAAAACATCGATCTCTATATGGAAGGAAAGGACAGGATCTGTATCATCGGCGAGAACGGAAGCGGAAAGACGACTCTTCTTAAGAAGATCCATGAAGAACTGAAAGACAGGGAAGATATCACATTGGGATACATGTCTCAGGATTACCGGGAAGTGTTTGATTATGACAAGACACCGATCGATATTCTCTACGATGCCTGCGACGATCTGACCAAGGCAAGAAACATGCTGGGATCGCTGAAGTTCACCGGCGAGGAAATGACCCATTCGATTGGCGAACTATCGGAAGGACAGAAATGCAAGGTCCTGCTGGCGCAGCTGATTCTGAGAAAATGCGATGTTCTGCTGTTGGATGAACCAAGCCGCAATCTTTCTCCGTTATCCAATCCGGAACTAAGAAGAATACTCCAGGAATTCAAGGGAGCCATCCTTTCCGTCAGCCACGACCGCCTGTTTATCGATGAAGTATCCACGAAAATCTATGAACTTACAAAAGACGGACTAAAACTCATCGATGGATAGAGATGTCGATGTTAAAATAGAATTATGGGGATTATTGCGAATATACTGATCGTCATAATGGAACTCGTTGCCTTCCGTCTCAGTTTCAGAAGGATACGCTGGGAGATGTTTATCTATTACACGGAACTGTCCAATCTGATAACTCTGATTTCATCCATCGTCTATCTTCTAACCAACGGCAACGTTCCTGCCTTTCGTTATCTGAGCGCAGTCGAGCTGACGATGACCTTCCTGATCACCCTGTGTGTTCTGGTACCGATGGGTGGCGGTTTCAGGACCCTGATGATATCGGAAAACGGACTGTATCATCATACTCTGGTTCCGATCCTTTCTGTTGTTTCCTATATCTTCTGGGAACCCCACAGCGCTTTGTGGCTGCTTCCGGTCATTCTGACGACGCTCTACGGTCTGACGATGATGTTTCTGAATCTCATCGGCAAGATCGACGGTCCGTATCCTTTCCTGAGGATACGCCACCAGAGCAGGATCGCATCCGTTCTGTGGTTCTTCGGCCTGATTGTCATCATTTCTCTGATATCCTGCGGCGTAATTCTCATTGCCGGATGATTAGCATATTTAGAAAAGGAGATTATCATGTTAGTTCTAAAACCGATGTTTTACGACACGATCTGGGGCGGTCCGCGTCTCAGCAGATTTACGGAAGCGAAGGGCGATTCCATCGGCCACTTCTATACCTGCTATTGCAGAGATGGAATATCCAACGAGATCCTCAACGGTGAATACAAGGGAAAACATCTGAACGAAGTATTCCCGTTATGGAAAAAAGAAGTCGGAATGGAAGAATACCAGTTCTTCCCGCTGACGATCTCACTTACGGAAGCTGATCACAACCTTAGTATTCAGGTCCATCCAAGCGATAAAGTGGCCCGTGAGATCGAACACCGCGGCAGAGGCAAGAGAGAATCCTGGTACTTTCTGGAGGCTCCTAATGACGGCATGCTGATCAACGGATGCAGATGCAAGGACAAGGAAGAAGTCAGAAAACTGCTCGATCAGGAAAGATATATGGAGATTCTGGATGCCATTCCGGTAAAGGTGGGAGACTATGTCTTCGTGGAACCGGGAACGCTGCACTGCATCTCGGCGGGAAGTCTGGTCTACGAGATCGAAGAAGGATCGGACAGCACCTATCGTTTCTACGACTTCGACAGAACGGATGCTAACGGAAACAAGAGAGAACTGCATGTCGAGATGGCATATCTGACGCTGGATCCGACAAAGCAGTCCGTCGTTCAGCATTATCCGGATGGGCAGGAAATCGTGGAAGCGACCTACGCTTCACAGAAGTTCGAAAACATCACCTGCTACAAAAACGATACGGATGATCTAAAGTGCTTCACCCTGGTCTATGGAACGGCGACCTGCGACGGCGTAAAGATCACGCAGGGAACCACGGTCCTGCTTTTCCCGGGAGAAGAGATCAAAGACATGGACGCGAAGCTGGCCTTTACGGCGAGAATGCGTAGAGATATTGATTTACCTGATATAGAATAAAAAATACTATAATAGAAGTATGGATAACAAGAACAGTTTCTATACGATCATGCGCGGTGTTTTTGCCGGATGCGGTGTACTTTTTGTCCTGCTTCTGGCTCTTTTTATTCTGA
>JAFONG010000221.1 GCA_017418585.1 Erysipelotrichaceae bacterium
ATCGTCGTTACGATCCCCGTGCATTCATGATTTGGATCCCCATACAGGATCTTGTCCCTTGTCTTTTCATCGTCGATCTTGATTCCCATCCAGGAACCCTTGCAGTAGTGTTTAACCTGTTCAATTACTTCACTGATCAGCATGTCTATTCTCCTTCCGTTTTCTCCAATATGAATCTTCTAAGTCTCTCTACATTACCATCAAACAGATAAACGCCCATTCCCAGCTTTTCTGCCGTCAGGATGTTTTCTTCCATGTCGTCGATAAACAGACATTCTTCCGGATTCAGCCGGTAACGGTTCAGAAGGATCTTATAGATCTTTGGATCCGGCTTGATGCAACGCTCCAGAGCGGAAACGACAGTGCCGTCGAAACATTCGCTGCCGGGTATTTTATGCCAGTATCCGGGCTGATCCTGTCCTGCATTGGAAAGCAGATAGATGTTCAGGCCGGCTTCTTTCATCTCTTTGACCAGCTGCGCCATTCCTTCGATCGGAATGAGGGGATCGCTCCAATGGAAGATCATCTCTTTGGCAGCCTGATGCAGATGTTCAGGCAAAGACGGAATCGTCAGCTCATAGAGCTGTTTCTCGTCGAGTTCTCCCAGGTCGTGTTTCTTCCAGTTTCCGGAATAGAAGACCTCTTTCAGCAGGAGCTTTTCGTCTTCGCCGCAAAGGCCGCATCTTTTTACCAGCCGTTCGGGAACGAATTCCACCAGAACGTTCCCCATGTCGAAAATCAGGTTTTTCATCTTAACGGTTGATGGACTGTCCCATCTTCCGGTAGGTATGCCTTACACCCCGGATCGCAATCGAGTAGGCCATGATGTTTTCCGGAAGGGCCATGCCGACATAGCCTGAATCGCCGATGTGGTGGATATCGGTTCCCGCCATCTTGCAGTTAAGGGCGATCTGACGGATCGTCTGAAGATCCGCGCCTTCCTGGGATGTGCCGATGGCCGTCAAAGAAAGTCTGTTCAGGGAATGAATGTAGGAGATCAGCTCATGGGCATATTCCACGGTAATGCCCGGAATCGTTCCGGGTGCCGGGATCATGATGACGTCCGCTCCCGCTTCAGCGAAGGCTTTTACCGTATCCTTGTTGATGATAGCTTCTCCGGCTTCCTTGGCCATTCCTGAAGCATGCATCTTTCCGGCGATCAGAATGATGTCTTCTCCAAGCTCTTTTCTGATCTCTTTGATGGAAGATACGATCGCTTCATTGCTTACCTGATTACCCGGATTCCCGGTAAGTACGATGATATCAACGCCCATCTGTTTTGCCTTGCGGGCGTTTTCCGCACTTGCAAGTCTTCCTTTGGTCATGGACCAGAGCTGTTCTGTTGCTTCTTTTAGCTCTGCCGGTTCCAGATTGATGCCGATCGGTCTGCCCGTCAGTTTCTTTAACACTTTGATGCTGTCTATCTTTTCGCATTCGGGAAGAGCGGCAATGTACGGCTTATCGACATCAAAAACGTTCAGGATCAGGATGTCCGCCGACATGGAAGCAACGACTTCGGCATTGGTGATGTCATTCAGCAGCGGTGCCGTTGAACAGACGCATTCTCCTGCCAGTATCCTTCCCTCGCACAGGGAGATCGCCTGCAGCAGCTGTCTGGCATTCAGCTTCTCGATTTCACTGAAACTCAGGCTCATCAGTCTTTTATTCATGAAATTGTAAACCCTTTCTACTCCTATTATATGAAATAAATAAGCGTTTTTGGCTTTTTAACAAGTATAATGAAGGTATGAAAACCATCAAATACACAAAGATGGATAAACAGGAAATAATCAATATTTTGATGACAGGGGGGATTTTGGCTTTTCCTACGGATACCGTCTTCGGTCTGGCCTGCGCCATGGACAAAGATACGATCCGAAAAGTATATAAGGCCAAGGGCCGGGACTTCAAAAAACCGCTTCCTGTCATGTGCGATGGACCGGAGATGATCAGAAGGATCGCGGTGGTTAACGACAAGGCGGAGAAGATCATGCGGCGTTTCATGCCGGGAGCCTTGACGATGGTATTCCCGAAAAGGGAAGATCTAGATGATGCCTTTACCCAGGGCATGCCTACGGTCGGCATCAGAGTTCCCGACGACGAATGGATCCTGGATCTGATCAGGAAGCTTGATACGCCGATCATGGTCACCAGTGCCAATATCTCGGGAAACGGATCTCTGCTGAAATGGGAAGATGTCTATGCCTGCATGCACGGCAGGATAAACGGTATCGTCACCGAAGATGCCAGAGGAGATCAGGCAAGCACGATCATCGATGTTACAAGCGATGAGATCAGGATATTAAGAGAAGGTCCGATAAGTTTAGAAGATATCAAGGAGGCTATTGAATGAAAAAACGTCCTGTATATGTCGTAGGTCACAAGAATCCCGATACGGATGCGATCGTATCGGCGATCGCTTATGCGGAATATAAGAAGCAGCTGGGAGTCAATGCCGTTGCCGCCAGGATCGGTTCTGTTTCATCCGAAACGGAATACCTGCTGGAAAGATTCGGCTACGACGATCCTTTAAGACTGTATACGGCCAAGTGTACGCTGAGAGAGATCGACATGGATAAGGCCGCTCTGGCCGACAAAAACATGACGATGAAGGAAGCTCTGGATAAGGTCATCAAACTGAAGAACAGAGGTCTGATCGTAGTGGACGACAAGAAGCATCTGGAAGGCATCGTTACACTGGATGATCTTACCTACATGTGGACCAAGACCGACGATGAACTGGCCTCCATCATCAGGACGATCGAGGTAGACAACATCGTCAAGACGCTGCAGGGCACTCTGGTATTAAGAGGAACCCACACCTTGTCCGGGAAGATGCATATGTTCCCGAGTCTGAAATCCAACGTTGAAGACGACAGTATTGTCCTGCTGCGTAATGAAGATGACAAGATGCAGTACTGTCTGGAACTGGGTGCGACGATGCTGGTAATATGTACCTCATCCCCGATCTCCGAGCATATCTTGAAAATGGCAAAGGATGCGGAAGCGACGATCATCACGACGCAGCTCACGCCTCTGTTCATCACAAGACTTATTTATCAGACACCGACGATCGAACACATCATGATCGGCAAGGAAAAGATCGACTATTTCAACATCAACGATACGATCGACGAAGCGAGCAAGAAGATCGCCAAATCCCGTCACAGATCCTATCCTGTACTGGATGGGGAAGGCAAGGTCGTAGGCGCGATCTCCCGTTACCACCTGTTCAATTACCAGAAGAAACAGCTGATCCTGGTTGACCACAACGAGAAGAAACAGGCCATCGACGACATCGAAGACGGAATCGTTCTGGAGATCGTCGACCATCACCGTTTCGGCGATTTTGAATCCGAAAATCCGATCAGCATCACGACGATGCCGATCGGTGCGACCGCTTCAATCATCACCAGCATGTTCTTGACCAATAAAGTCAAGCTCAGCAAGAAGCTTGCCGGTCTGCTGCTGGGAGCCATCATCTCCGATACGATGAACCTGAAGTCTCCGACTACCACTCCGATCGATATCGAAAACGTGGAGAAACTGAAGAAGATTTCCGGAGTAGAACCATCCGATCTTTCGGAAGGCATCATCAAACACTCCGAGTCTTTGCTCAACAAACGTTACATCGAGATCGTATACGACGATTTCAAGGAATTCAGCATCGAAGGAAACAAGGTCGGTCTGGCGCAGGCGGTCTGCACGTCAAGAGAGGAATACGTAAAACTGAAGGATTCCCTGCAGCGTTATCTGGAAGATGCCTGCAAGTCCGGAGGCTACGATCTGATGGTTACGATGCTGACCAATGCCAACGGTTCAGGTTCTTATCTGCTTTCGGCAGGAGACAAGAAACACATTGTTCCTGATATGTTCAAGAAAGACAAGGAAGACTTCATCAACGGTCTGGTTTCCAGAAAGAAACAGCTGCTTCCGGCCGTTATTAAGAGTCTGAGTACGAAATAATGAACTATCTTCTGATACACGGACATCTGATCATCGATGGAAACAGGGAATTTCTCGACGGAGCTCTGCTTATCGAGAATGAAAGGATCAGAGAAGTCTATACTCAAAGCGACAGAGTAAAGGAATATCCTGAGGATACAAGAATAATCGATTTAGGCGGAAGCGTCGTCATGCCGGGTTTTTTCGATACGCATACGCATGGCGTAAAGGGGATCTCTTTTGACAGTGCTGATTATGAAGAGATGGAACAGGCATCCCGCGAGTTTGCGAAAGACGGGTCGACAAGCTATCTGGTGTCTCTATCCTACGATCTTTCCATGGAGCATATCTGCAGCCAGCTGAGAAGACTGGAAAACTATCAGAGTACGACATCCCGTTTTGAAGGCATACATCTGGAAGGACCTTTCCTTTCCAGAAAACATCTGGGCATGGGAGATCCCGAAAGATTCCTGGAACCGGATCTGGAAATGACGGAAGAATTCCTGAAAAACAGTTCCCGGATCAGACAGATGACGATCGCCTATGAACTGGAAGGTGCGAAAGAAATCGGAAAACTGCTTCATGAAAAAGGGATCAGAGTCATGTGCGGTCACTCCGATGCGCTGATAGAAGATCTGGATGAGAACGTGGATGGCTTTACCCATCTGTTCAACGCCATGAGAGGACTGCACCATCGGGATATTACCCTGGTAAACTGCGCTTTCATGAACAGATGGAACTACGAACTGATCGCCGACGGCAACCATGTGGATCGTAATGTCTTAAGACTTCTTCTGCAGCACACCGACAGGAACAGAATGATGCTGGTGACGGATTCCAGCATAGCCCGCAATCTGCCGGATGGAGAATACGATTTCATCTCCAAGCACTGCGTCAAGAAGGGAACGAAATTCATCTCCACGGACGGTCATTATGCCGGCAGCGTCGTATCGATCAACGACGAAATGAAAGTCCTCCATGAACTTGGAGCGAAATACACCGATCTGCTGTGCTACTCCAGCCTGAACGCCTTCACGTTCTACGGCATGGATCAGCAGTACGGATCACTGGTAAAAGGCAAGCATTCCGATCTGGTGATCATGGATGATGATCTCAATATCCGGAATGTTCTGGTAAGGGGGAAGTTCCTGCATGACTAAATTCTATCTGAAAGTCGGTATCTATTTCTTCTGTTTTCTTTTAAGTCTTTTCGGTCTGAGCGGGCTGGATTTTAACCGTTTCATTAAACAGGGAAGAACGGTTCAGGCCCAGGTTCTTTACTTTATCATCTCCTGCTGTCTTGCCTATCTGATGGGCAGCTTTCTGATGGCGGTGATCTACTACTTCAACTAGAGAGGAATTTGGAATGATCCTGGTAAGCGGCGGAAACGGAAATATCGGAAAAGCGCTCTGTATGGAATTGTGCAGAAGGGGTTTTGAAGTTCTCTCCATCGGCAGAAGAGCTTCCGATCAGCAGTCCTACCCGCATGTTCCCTGCGATATCACCTTGATGGATGATCTGGACAGACTGTTTGTTAAGCATCATATCGACCGGATCGTACATCTGGCGGGACTGACCAATACGGCAGCCTTGAATGATCCTGAGCTGGCGGTAGAAATCAATGTGAACGGTTCGCTGAATCTGATGAAAAAAGCCGTTGAATACGATATTCCGTTCATCTATGGAAGTTCCGTGAATGCGATCGGGCTTCCGCAGATAGATGTTCCGGTGAAAGAAGACGATGTCTGTGTTCCGCAGGAATTCTACGGCTGGACGAAGCGTTTTGTGGAAGAAACGGGCATCGCTTTATCCAAGGCGGAAGGTCTTCGGTTCACGGCATTGCGTATTCCGACTGTTCTGGGAGAAGGACAGGGATCCGTAAATACACCTTGGCGGGAAACCTGTTTCACCCGGATCGGGAAAGGCGGCGAGCTGAATATCAACTATCATTCAGACGTCCGTATTCCGGTCGTTCATATCGATGATCTGATCGAGATGATCTGCGCCGTTCTGCTTACCGATCAGGAAAGAAAACCCATCTACAATCTTCCATGCGAAGAAATCAATATCGGCAGATTCGCTAAGACTCTGATGGAGATCGATCCATCTCTGAAAGTAAAAACGGGAGAAAGAAAACCGAAAGGAATGTGTTCCAGGATAGACAGCTCCCTGTTCAGAAAAGATTATCCGATTCAGATTCAGACAGTCAAAGAAAGACTGATCGAGGCAAAGAACAGCAATGAAGTACTATGACATCACACAGGTAAACGAGAAAGGCATGCCGAGGTACCCGACGACCGCGGATTTTAAACTGACGATAGACCGCGACTACAATCTGGGTTTTGATCTGGCTCTTTCCCATTTCGAAATGTCTTCCCATCTAGGAACACATCTGGATTCTCCTTATCATATGATCGAAGGAGGAAAGAAGATCGATGAACTGACACTGGACCGTTTCATCGGCAAGTGCCAGGTTGTTTCTCTAAAAAACAGGGATTTCATCTGTGAAGACGATCTGAAAAAGATCGACATTCAGGCCGAGAGACTGATCTTTAAGACCGACAACTGCGAGCGGATCAGACAGGGAA
>JAFONG010000222.1 GCA_017418585.1 Erysipelotrichaceae bacterium
GAAGGCTGACGATGATGAATCGGAGAACGGTCGTATTTTGTGAAAATGTCCGCTGTTTCACTCATGCTGTAATCGAAGTCTTCACAACCCGCATAGGCATTTACCAGCAGGGCGTTTCTGGCCGGCGAACTCTTTTTCGTTCTGACAACCGGGCCGTTGACGCAGCTTCCCTCGCAGGCCGACATTTCGATAAAACAGTTATGGATCTTTCCTTCCCTGAGATCCTCAAGAGCGGCGATGGCGTTGTCCATGCCTGAAACGACAATGTAGTCGTGTTTCCTGCTTGTACATTCCATTGTGCGGATGATGCCCCCGTCCGTAGGAAAGAGACGGGCTTTTGACTTTTCCTGTTTTCTTTTATCATCCGTCGTCATCAGAGAAACGTTTTCTTCGTTCAGCCACTGATCCAGTTCTTCAAAAGTCAGAACGGCATCGATGTATTCGCTGTGATCGCCTTCATCCTTCTTGGCGATGCACGGACCGATGAAGACGACCTTGGCATCGGGATAACGCTTCTTGATATTCAGGCCGTGTGCGCACATCGGCGACAGGACATCCGCAAGATACTCTCTGCATTCCGGATAGTGCTTCATAATCAGCGTATTGATGCTGTGGCAGCAGGAGGAGATCAGTACATCCCTTCCTTCCTCGAGAAGCTGATCGTAGGCGTTCTTGACGATGGTTGCACCGATCGCCGTTTCTTCCACCTCAAAAAAGCCGAGCCGTTTCAAGGTCTGAGACATGCAGTCGATATCGCTGTTTTCGTAGTAAGAAACAAAGCTCGGTGCCAGAGAAACGATTACCTTTTCGTTCGTCAGCAGTTTTTTCACTGTCCCCAGATCATTGCGGATGACTTTCAGCTTTGACGGACAGACATTGTAGCAGGTGCCGCAGAGCACACAGTCTTCATGAATGATCGAAGCGCGGTTGTTTTCAAATGAGATGGCCTTGATGGGGCAGCTGCGAATGCATTTATAACAGTTCTTGCAGTTGTCGGTTTTGCTGGTCAGACATTTTTCCATATGTAATATCCTTTGTTGTTTCTGTTTACTGCTTCTTGCAAAGAAGCTTCAGCGTCTTTTCGGCTTTTTTGATCGTGATCGAATCGGAAATGCTGCCGATGTATTCGCCGTCGGCAAAAATACCCGCTTCATCGCGGTTGACCGTTATCGTGACATTTTTGTCGTCTCTGACAACCAGAGGATGGATGTCCTTGGTATGGGAACAGATCGGCGTGATCGTCAGCGTATTTGTATCATCGTCCAGCAGCGGTCCAAAGGCAGCCAGATTGTAGGCCGATGAACCGACCGGAGTCGTAATGATCAGTCCGTCGCAGCGGGTCATGTAACGGAAATGTCCGTTCACCGAGAGACTCAGATCGACTGTCTTGCCAAAGCTGGTCTTTCCGGCCGTAATATCGTTCACGGCATAATGTTCGGTGCCGTTCATCTCGCATTTCAGCAGAATCTTCTCGCTCAGTTCGGCTTTCTTGACTGCATCATCAAAGCCCTCGATCTCTTCCTGCCTGAGCAGACACAGATAACCCAGACGTCCGCAGTTGATTCCGGCCAAAGGTCTGTCATAGACGATCGCATGCTGGGCCGCTTTCAGAAGCGTTCCATCACCGCCCAGAGAAAGAATCAGATCACAATCAGAAAAGGAGTCACAGATCACGTGACCCCTTTCTTTCAGTCTATTACCGATGTTTTCCACATTCTCTTTCGCGATATGCGAGCCGTAATAGAGATACAGTTTCATTATTTCTTGCTTAAGTATTCGTCAATTGATTTTGCAGCCAGCTTACCGGCACCCATGGCACTGATAACGGTAGCTGCTCCGGTAACGGCGTCTCCGCCCGCATAGACGGCATCAC
>JAFONG010000223.1 GCA_017418585.1 Erysipelotrichaceae bacterium
ATACCTGGCAGCTGTGGATCGCCGATCCTGACGACAACCGGATCGAAGTCATGCAGTATACGCCGGAATCCTTCCAGGTAACAGGACACATCGATTAAAAAAGAGGAACGATCGTTCCTCTTTTGTTTTTACTGTTTTGCTTCGAAATCCTTCATGATCTGCATGCCTGCGGAACATCCGAGTCTTTCCGCTCCTGCTTCGATCATCTTTTCCGCATCAGCCAAAGATCTGATGCCTCCTGCCGCCTTGACCTTCAGGCCCGTATCCTTGACCGTTTCATACATCAGCTTGACATCTTCAGGCGTAGCGCCTCCGGTAGAGAATCCGGTCGATGTCTTGACGAAGGTCGCTCCACCCTTGACGGAACATCTGCAGGCCTCCACCTTTTCTTCATCCGTAAGCAGGCAGGCTTCGATGATGACCTTGACAACTCTGCCCTGTGCCGCTTCGACGACGGCAGCGATATCCTTCGTAACAAAATCGTAATCCTTGTCCTTCAATGCACCGATATTGATGACCATATCGATCTCATCCGCTCCATCCTCTACGGCCTGTCTGGTCTCAAAGGCCTTTCCTTCTTTAGACATGGCTCCCAGAGGGAAACCGACAACGGTACAGACGTTGACATCCGTTCCTTTCAGGGCTTCCTTGCAGGTCTTGACCCAGCAGGAATTGACGCAGACGCTGGCGAAATCGTATTCTCTGGCCTGCTGACACAGGGTCAGGATCTTTTCCTTTGTAGCATCCGCCTTCAGCAATGTATGATCGATATACTTGTTCAGATTCATGACTGTTCTCCTTTATTAACCACCTTCATTATAATCCAGAATGCCAGAAACAGGCAGACATAAATAGAAAACCTTTCCTGTGATAAAGATCTGATAAACCGGAACCGGATAAACCTGGTCAGCCGTTTGTACCGATGGTAATCGGAATCGGCGGCGGACTGCTGCTGTTGCTTCTGTTCCTGCTGCTTCTGTTTAGAAGAAGAAGGAAACAGGAAGAATAGAACATAAAAAGCACAGAAATGTGCTTTTTGTTTGTCGTTTTTTCTGTACATTCCAGCCTGTATCATGTTTCTATATGAAGGAGGAAACCCATTGGCAGATCTGATCATGAACATGCTGGAAAAGAAAAGAGACAGAAAACTTACGGATCTCTATCAGATCCTCACGAAAAGCGATTTAAAGGGTCATATCGAATCAAACGGGATCGTAAGGAATCTCTATGCCATCTACTGTATGGATGCCGTAAACGGAAGGAAAATCGCTCTAGATGATAACGATTATCTGATCCTATCCAGGCAGCTGATGCGTATCGATGAGACACAGCTCTTCGACTGGGACTGTTCCCTTGAGACCTGGGCATATGGACTTCTGGCTTATATGAAGGACATGGATCTGAGTGCGGCAGACATTCAGAAAATGAGCTCCGTCGATCTGAAGAAGGCGGTCCATGAACGGATCGAAAACAGAGCATAGGAAAGGAGATCGCAGATGAACAGCAATCTGATTCTGTTATACATAGCAGTCGGTATTCTTACCGCTGTCGTATTTGTCCTTAGCATGGGATTTACCCTGTTTCAATGTTTTATTCTCGCTCCGGTGCTTGTGATGGGTGTGAGGTCGATTATCAAATAAAAAAACTCTCATCAGTGATGAGAGTTTTTTTATTGTTCGTTTTCTGTTTCCGCAAGTTTTTCCGGCGTTCCGATCACTTCGTAGAACCACTTCCTGATGTTTTC
>JAFONG010000224.1 GCA_017418585.1 Erysipelotrichaceae bacterium
ACTAATCATGTCGGCTGTAATTGAATTCAAAGATTTCAGTTTCCGTTACAAGACGCAGAATGAATTCACATTACATGACATCAATCTGACTATTAACAAAGGTGAAAAGGTATTGATCCTGGGCCCTAGTGGTAGTGGGAAAACTACCTTGGGCAGCTGTATTAACGGATTGATACCTTTTTCCTTTGACGGTGAAATCAAAGGATCATGTAAAGTCTGCGGTCTGGAGACAAAGGAAGCTTCGATCTTCAGGATTTCTGAACATGTCGGAACGGTGCAGCAGGATACGGATGCGCAGTTTGTCGGACTGTCTGTCGGAGAAGACATCGCTTTTTCTCTGGAGAACGACATGGTGCCGAGACCGGAAATGCTGGAAAGGGTCGATGCTTCGGCAAAGATCGTGGGAATGGAGAAGTTTCTGAAGTCTGTTCCTTACAATATTTCCGGAGGTCAGAAACAGAAAACGGCTCTTGCGGGTATTCTGCACAACGACGTGGAGATACTGCTTTTTGATGAGCCTCTGGCTTCCCTGGATCCGGCCATGGGAATGAATGCGGTAGACCTGATCGACAGGATTTACCGGGATCACCACAAGACAATCCTGATCATCGAACACCGTCTGGAAGATGTTCTCTACCGTCATGTCGACAGGATCATCCTGATGAACGAAGGAAGGATCCTGCTTGATACTACGCCTGACAGGCTGCTTTCTTCAAATCTGCTCAAGGAAAACGGCATCCGGGAACCGCTGTACATCTCGGCCTTGAAGAATGCCGGAGTCGTATTTACCGAGGATGACAGGCTCGCTTCCATCGAAGATCTGGATATCGGCAAGTATAAAGACAAGATCCTGAAACATTTCCATGCCGTTAAGACCGGCGAAGCGAAAGAAAAGAAAAAGAAGCTGATCGAAGTAAAGAACGTTACTTACTGTTACGGCGATTATGCCGCCTTAAAGGATATTTCTTTTGATCTGTATGAAGGGGAAAGGATAGCCGTTGTCGGCAAGAACGGAGCGGGAAAATCCACGCTGGCAAAGCTCTTATGCGGCATCATCCGTCCTAGCAGAGGGCAGATCCTGATCGAAGGAGAAGACTATCTGAAGTATTCGATCAAGGAACTGGGAGAGATTGTCGGCTATGTCATGCAGAACCCGAACCAGATGCTGGTAAAAGACATCATCAGGGAAGAAATAGAACTCGCTTTGAAGCTGAACGGTTTCCCGGAAGAGGTGATCAGTCAGAGAGTAGAAGATACCTTAAGAATGGCCGGACTCTATCCGATGCGCAACTGGCCTGTTTCCGTTCTGAGCTATGGACAGAAGAAGAGAGTCACCATCGCTTCCATTCTTGCCTTGCAGCCTAAGGTCATCATTCTCGATGAACCGACTGCCGGACAGGACTACTTCCACTATACCGAGATCATGAACTTCATCTGTGAGCTGAACGAAAAGCACAACATTACGATCCTGTTTGTGACGCATGACATGCATCTGGCGATCGAATATACGGACAGAGCCATCGTCTTTACGGACGGCGAAATGATCGGCGACGATGTCGTATACAGGATCCTTTCTGATGACGGCATCATTGAACGTGCTTCATTGAAGAAGACGTCGCTGGTTACGATAGCCCAGAAAGCGGGAATCGATCCGGAAGAATACATACACTACTTCATTGAATGTGAAAAGAAGGAGAGAGAAAATGGATGAGAAACTTTTTATTACTCTGACTCCGGGAAACACCTTCATTGACAGACTTACCGGCAAGACCAAGGTAAGAGCGTTCTTCCTGCTGATCTTTATCCTGACCTTTACCTGGGACATCAGGATCATGATCCCGATACTGCTCTTATCGATCGTTTCCCTGATATCCATCAGACCGGACAAGAAGAAAAACGCTGTGATCATCGTATTCGTCCTGCTGATGAACCTGTTCAATCTTTTCCTGACCTGGCTGATAAAGCCGAACTACGGTCTGGAGATGGTAGGCGGATCAACGGTACTGTTCAGGTTTACCGATTTCTTTATCGTAACTTCCGAGACCCTGTGGTATTTCCTGGTTCGTCTGACCAAGTTCATGGCGTCTTTCCTGCTCTCCCTGACTTTCATACAGAGCATCACGCCAAGCGAACTGGCTGCCGGACTACATTCGGTCAAGATCCCTTACAAGATCTGTATGATCGTATCTTTGGCTTTCCGCTATATTCCGGACATAACCAGAGACTTCAACAACATCAGAATATCCATGCAGACAAGAGGGCTGGAACTGGATTCCAGAAAGACTTCGCTGTTTGTCAGACTAAAACAGTATGTACTGATCCTGGTTCCACTGATCATTACCTCTTTCGACAGAGTCGGCAATATCGCCAACGGCATGGATCTGAGAGGTTTCGGCAAGAACAGGGACAAGACCTACTATTGTGAACACGAGGATACGCCCGGCGATAAGGCTCTGGCTCCTGTCGTGCTGTTTCTGTGCGTAGCTCTGCTGGCGGTCATCGGATTGAAGGTGATCTACAAGCCTGAATTTGA
>JAFONG010000036.1 GCA_017418585.1 Erysipelotrichaceae bacterium
CGAGATCAGCAGCGGCGAAAGAAGGTATACAGCATTCCTATCGCTGTTAAAAGAGGATCCCGAGTTCAGATATTTCTGGAAAGGCAATCAGACGATCTCCCCGGTTGACAAGGGGATCCCATGTACGGTCAACAGAAGGGACATGTCCGAAGAAGACAGAGATCTTGTCCGTCTGATCGGCAACAAGGCTAGGGACTACGACCCTCTGGAACTCTACAATCTTTTCCTGACCGCGAACAAAGCCTATGAGGGAAAGAAGAAAAAGAACCAGATCGTCTGGGGTGACGGCAGAAGGGTGGAATGGCTTTCGGATTATCTGAGCATTTCGCCAAGAACGATACAGAAGATGCTGGAGGATTCCTGGATCATTAACAGCAGAAATCTGAAGGATGTCCGCAAAGCCGGAAGCTATTCGGCATATGCCGAAAAGAAAAGAGAGTCCAAAGACGGACTGTCGAGTGTCGCTGACGACAACTTCAACAGGGAATACAAGTTTCTTGACAGGATCCAGAACCATCACGAGAAGATCGATTTCGAGAAGCTGAACATCAACGAGTGGCAGTTTGAGGATCTTCGCAAGAATGCGCTTCTGACGGTGCAGTCGATCATGGAGAGATACGGATTAAGCAAGAAGGATCTGAAATAGAACACGGTAAAGGAGGTAAGGGAGAATGCCGGTAATGAAGAAAGGAAGCAGAAACAGATGGACGACGATCGACAACTTCTGCTTTCATGACAAGTCGCTTTCCTACAAGGAGATAGGACTGCTCTGCAGCATGCTTTCCCTGCCTGATGACTGGAAGTTCAATGTCAGAGGCCTTGCAGCGCTTCATTCCGACGGTGTTGACTCCGTATCAAGCGGTCTCAACCACCTGATCGAGAAAGGCTACATCTACAGGGAGCAGGCAAATTCATCAAAGGGCTTCAGGGAGATCGTCTACTGGGTCTACCAGAAGCCATCGGAGAATCCCTATTTTCGCGCCGAGGAAAAGAAGGCGGAGAAAGAGGAGTCCCCGCATACGGATATCCCGTGTACGGAAAACCCGTATACGGGAAAACCGGATACGGAGAAGGCGTATACGGGAAATCCCGCACTATTAAATACGAATGAATCAAAGACGAATGAATCAAATACTGAAAAACAAAATATGTATGAATCAGATTCAAAATCAGAATCTGTCGCATTTACGGAGGAAGAAGTTGCCGGATGGGACGATGAACAGTTCTATTCCCATCTGAGCGATGAAGAGTACGATGCCTTTGAAAGGCTGCTGAAGGCGTCAAACAAAAGGGAAATCTCTTCCAGCAAAACAAGTCTTATCGACTATTTCAAGAAGATGATCGTAAACGGCTGGAAGGATTTTTCAGGCAAGCCGATCCGGAACATCGAAGGCTATGTGAGGATGAACTTCGGCCTGCAATCGGAATGCCAGAAAAGCAGAAGAGAGAAAAGGCAGAGAGAAGACATCATCCCGACATACGACGAGTCAGTCAATCCTCGGTTTGACGAAGAAAGATACAGGGAGATCATTGAGAAACTGAAAGGAGAGACACGATTATGATCAGATACAGCACATCCAACGACAGAAAATGCAGGCTTGTCAGAAACTGGTGCAGGGAAAACGGATACGCCTACAGTTTTGACGATAAAGATCAGAAGAACACCGACACCTATCCGTTTGTTATCCTCGCGCCTTCATATGCGAAAGAGGATCTGCTCGATGCAATCAGGACAGAAGTGAGGAGGTAGAGCAATGAAAAGAAAATCGAAAATCATATTGACGCTTGCGCTGATAGCTGCAATCACTATTGGCACCGGCATATATTTCAGCGGACAGTCGTACATCGATGCAGACATTTCCGTTTTCGAAACAGAAAAACAGAAAGAGAAAATCGAAAAGAATACTTTCTACTCTGTTTCAGACAGGAAGGTCATCACTGAAAACACGAAACACGATAAGACAGAGACAGAACCGGAGGCTCCTGAAGAAAGCAAGGAGGATCCGATTAAAACGAAAGATAGAAAGACCGACGATGAAGGTCAACTTTCTTCCGGAGATTCCAAGGAAAAGAAAGGCCACTATGAAGAAAGACAGGTCCTGGTAAAGGATGCCTATGATGAAAGCGTCCTGATCAGAAAGGGCGAATGCACGCAGTTCCTTGTGAAGGATGCTTATGATACGCAGGAGACGATCTACCTTGAAGGGGCTTTTTATGGACCAGACACGCAGGAAGGCTATGTCTGCAACGGCTGCGGTGCCGTGTTCTTTGATGCATCAATCAATGACCATATCGGTTCACCGGAGCATCCTGGCTGGCATAACGAAATGATCGAAATATCAGAACCTTACTGGCACAATGTTGAATACAGGACCGTGCATCATGAAGCAGTGTATGAAACCAGGTGTGAACCTGATGAATACGAGACGGTTCATCA
Source organism: Erysipelotrichaceae bacterium (assembly GCA_017418585.1). Classification (GTDB taxonomy): domain Bacteria; phylum Bacillota_I; class Bacilli_A; order Erysipelotrichales; family Erysipelotrichaceae; genus Colivicinus. The sequence continues at coordinate 2,438 of JAFONG010000036.1, forward strand.
TGATGCGGTGTACAGAACGGAAACGGTTTGGGTCGATGACTAATTTGTAGCAACTTGCTACAATTGGATTATGAGATCAAAGATCTCGATAAATCGGGATTTGTAGGAATATTCATTTCTCTTATAAACAGGCACCGAGGTGCGAGGAGGTAAATAACATGGATATGAAGCAGGCAATGAAAGAACGTCATATGGTTCGAAAGTACACTGATGAACCTATTCCGGAGGATA
>JAFONG010000225.1 GCA_017418585.1 Erysipelotrichaceae bacterium
TCCAAGTACCGTTCCCGCCATCTTCTTAAACCACATGTTGACGATGACCGGGATCGCTACATAGCCGGTAAAGGCACCGGCACTGCCGATCAGAAAACCGGAGAAGTAGAATCCCCAGACGCTCTTGTACGTAAACATCATGGCAATGCCGATGACTTCACACAGGGCGGCGATGCCGATCGTCAGCCCCAATCTTTTGTTGTTGGAAATGATCTTGGCGGCAGGCATGTAAAAAATCGACATACCGACCGCATCGATACTCAGAAACAAGGTAAACTGGTTCACTTTACAGCCGAATTCGTTTACGACAGGTGTGATGAAATTACCTGTCATGCAGCTGGTCGCACCGGCTCCTATCTTCAGGAAGATCAGGGCGATCATAATGATCCAGGCGTAGTGTATCTTTCTATTTCTTTCCATTTCTCTAAATCGTCTCAGGAATCCCTATCCTTCGATCTCTCTGACTCTCCGGCAGTACTCTCTGACCGTTTCTTCTACGATGTATTCGCCCCAGTGTCCGTTCTGGAAACAGGATCCTACCAGTGCTCCATCGGCATATTTCAGACGACGCTGACAGTTTTCAACATTGGTATCGCCTCCAAGAATGACCGGAATATTGCCGTAACCGCCGACCGATTTAACAGCCTTGATCAGTTCCTCGTTTACAGCTTCGTCAGGATTAGAAACCTCTATTCCGTTCCCGCCGCTGCGCATGATAGCCGAAGTAAGATTCTTAACCTGTGAAAGATCGTTGCCATACTTGAAGTGCTTACTGGCAACCTCACAGATCATATCGACGTTTTCCGCCGCAATCGCCTTACGGTAGTTCATTACCTTAAGCGTATCCGCTACGATCGTACCTGTAACATTATGGGTCTCTCCGACCAGAGCGGTACAGCGGATCCAGTCGGCTCCGCAGCATTTGGCTACAGCCATGGATGGAGTGATGCAGTTGGTCATCAGCTGACACCCGATCACAAAGTCTTCTTTTCCCATCTGATCCGCCAGATCGCGGACTCTGGTCGTAATCATGGCCAAAGTCGCCACACGGGCATAATCCGTATCATCGGTTGTCGGATAGATTCTGTCGACCGACTGAATCAGACACCCGTCGGCACCTCCGTTGATCAGCGCCTTGACATCCGTCAGTGCTTTTTCCAGCGATCTTTCTACATCTCCGTCCTGATAGAACGGAGTATTAGGCATCGGGCGCAGATGCACCAGGCCCATGATACATTTCCGATTTGTTTCAGCATACTTTTCAAACATGACCTATATCTCCTTAATCAACGATTACTATCTTACTCGACTTAATGGTATTGATATTGCCTGACTGGCTGAACAGCGGATTATCATCTCCCGTACCGCCAAAGTAAGGATAATTTCTTAAAAGCGCAATGTAATTGCCAAGCATGAACAACGGTATGAAATTCATGATCGGATTTACATAATCATGCTCCGTTGCCGGCAACGTAACGACTTCTACACCTTCGTAGAACTCTTCTTTTCCGGCATCCGATACAACCAGAACGTTTCTGTCGGATTTCTTAGCCGAAGCGATCGATTCTGCCGTTCTTGAGAAAGAGGCGCAATTCTTTGAAGCCACAAAGATCGTACCGATCTTGTCACGATCCTTCTGGAAGTAGTCAATATGGCACCAGTCCTCGGAATCGTTCAGGCAGTTCAGCGAGCCGTTCAATTCGAAGAATTTCGCCACTCCGAAATAAGCGGTAGAGAAATCCGATCCTCCTCCAACAAAACCGAAACCGAGATAGTCCTTCCAAGTCTTGGCCAGTTCATACATCTGATCATCGACACGGTCCAGAACA
>JAFONG010000226.1 GCA_017418585.1 Erysipelotrichaceae bacterium
CAAGATAAAAACATCCTCCTGCATAGTCGGGAGGATGTTCCATGTGTTTGGTATGAATACAATTGATTCAACGCATGTCTTGAGATCTTGTATGAAAACCGTAGCTATCAGAACACGACGATCGCGCTCTTTCCTGCTTCTTTCGCCTGATACAGAGCCGTATCGGCATCCTTGAAGATGCTGTTCTGCGGATTCTTGCGGTCGGCAAAAGCTACGCCGACACTTAAGGAAACAGGAGGCAGATCGTCCTGCGGATTCATCAGGATCTCAATCGCTCTGTTCATCTTGTTGACAACAAGCTGCTGCATTGAACTGTTGACACGGGTCATGACGACGATGAATTCATCTCCTCCGTAGCGGCAGATGATATCGACGGAACGGAAACTCTGTTTCAGGATCTCCGCAACCTTTTTCAGTACCCTGTCCCCAATGTCGTGTCCATGCTCGTCGTTGATCTGCTTGAAGCTGTCGACATCAACCATGATCAAAGCCATGTGATCGCTGTCCACGTTTTCCATCAGCATGTCGTAGGCGCCTCTGTTGAACAGCCCCGTCAGGGCATCGTGGGAAGCCTCGTGAGACAGCTTCTTTCTGGCTTCCTGATTCTCTTCCAGAATACGGTTATAGGTATCCATGGCATAGTTCAGTTCCGCAACGCCTCTGATCGATACCGTTTCCCCTCTGCGCATCTGTTCCACCATCGCCGTCAGCGGCTTTCTGACAAACCTGCTGATCAGTGCGATCATGGCAACGATCATGAACAGGAACAGCAGCGTCACGGTTCTCTGCAGCCCTACCAGCAGAGACAGACGGGAAGACGCCGCACTGAATTCCTCGGATGAATTGCTGATCAGGGTCTGGGTACAGTTGTGTACGTTTTCCTTGATCAGTTCTTTCTGTTTCGTATATTCCGAACCAAAGACCAGATCCTTGGCGGCTTCCTGAAGCTCTTCTTTTTCCAGTGAAGCATATTTTTCAGGGATCGCCACGCTCAGGATTTCCGCAGGGATCTTCGCCGTATCGTAATCGCCCGATTCAACGGCCAGACGCATGGCCAGATTCTCTATCTCAACCAGTTCGTTCGACAGGGAAAGAGCTCTGTTCAGACTATCCAGAGCGCTGTTCTCCGTATTTCCAAGCAGTCTTCCGAGTTCATCGACCGCGTGGTCTCTGGTCTTTGTTTCGTTTACTTCTTCAAAGAAATTCTCCAGATAACGCAGATCTCCCGTTATAACGAAGCTTCTGACACTGTCCGTCAGATAGTCGGAGCCCGTTTCCATGTTCGATGCGGCAATCTGGGCGGCAACGTACTTGTTTCCGGCTTCCTCCATTCTACGGTTGCCGTCGGTAATCGATACGCTGATAAACAGCATTCCGAATGCCGCAATAGCCGCCAGGATCGCAAAGAGATAACTGACCGTTTTCAGACGTATCCCTTTTTCCTTTACCTTTTCCGTTTCTTCCGGATTCCTGTAATCATCGATCTGTGAACCGAAGACGTGTTTCAGCTGAGCGTTGTGGATCAGATCCTCCGACTTTTCCAGCGTGAAAGAATCGTTCGGTCTGTCTGCTTCCTTTTTCTGCAGAATAAAGGCTTCAAACTCTTCCGCAACGATCGGCTTGGAGAAATAGTAGCCCTGCACGATATCGCAGCCCAGCTTCTTCAAAGCATCCAGCTGTTCCTCGTTTTCG
>JAFONG010000227.1 GCA_017418585.1 Erysipelotrichaceae bacterium
CCTTAGTGTCCACCATGTTCAACATAAAATGCCCTGTTACCGGGCATTTTCTTTTTGTGCCGTTACGCCTCCGCAAGCTACGCTGATGTCTTTCTACTACAGTCTTCATCAACCGATCCGAAACGTTTCATTCAAGGCATAGAACAAAAAAGATATATAATGATAACGGAGGTGATTCTTATGAAAAGAAAAAACTCCAACTCAACAACGGCATAAGCCGTAACATACCGGGCTGCAAAGCCCTTTTGTTTTTCTTTGATGTAGAACGGCCTCAGCATGAATCCGATATCATGCGTCGCTGTTCTCTTTCCCAACAATAAACAAAGGCAGTATCTTTACTGCCTTTGATTACTGTGTATGATTTGAAGCCGAATTATCTGGCTTCACCCGGGATGATCTCAATGACTTCGCCGATAAACATCCTATGCGGCGCTTCTTCGGTATAGTAGCGTTCTATGACATCCTGCGGCATCCTGTCTGATTCGAGATCCTGGGCGTAGATCTTCCTACAGAGAATGGTCACTTCCGCTTCTTTGTAAGTGACCGCCTTTCCCAGATCAAGCGGAGTCAGCCCCGATTCCTTATCCTTATCGACATCTCTTCCGGACAGCTTACCCATGACGCCCAGAGCCTTGCGGCATTCTTCCGGATAGAAAGAGACCGTGAAATACTCGTTGTCGTTCATGAAACCGTAGGTATATCGGCACGGCTTGATGTACACGGTTACCATCGGCCTGGACCAGAGAGTTCCCATCCCGCCCCAGCTTACCGTCATCGTATTGTGTTTCTGAATGGTTCCGGCTGAAACCAGAGCCCATTTCTTGTCGTATTGAGAGAATATGTCTGTATTGAATTCCATGCCGTCCTCCTTATTCAAACGCTTCTGCGCATTCCTTCAGCCGTTCAATGATATTGATACCCTGCGGACAGACGCTCTCGCACTGACCGCACTGGATGCACATGGACGCCTTTCCTTTGTCCTTTACAGATCTTTCGTACTGTTTCTGAGCTCTTTCCATCGTTCCCAGCAGCAGCTGTGAATTTCTGGCTGAGAAGATGTCCGGAATCGGAATTTCCATCGGACAGCCTCCGGTACAGTAACGGCATCCGGTACATGGAATGGAATCGATGGATGCGAGTACTTCCTGTACCTTGGCGATGACTTCTTCTTCTTTTTCATCCAGCGGTTTGAAGTTTCTCATATAGGAAACATTGTCTTCCATCTGTTCCAGAGTAGACATGCCGCTCAAGACCGTGAGGATGCCTTCCTTGGATGCGATATAGCGGATCGCCCAGGATGCGTAAGAAGCATCGGGATTGGCTTCATCAAAGATTTCTTTTACCTGATCGATCGGATTGGCAAGTGCTCCTCCCCGGATCGGTTCCATGACAACGACCGGTCTGCCGTTTCTTCTGGCTGTCTCATAGTTCTTTCTGGACTGCACGGATGGAGATTCCCAGTCGTTGTAGTTGAGCTGAAGCTGTACGAATTCCGCTTCCGGATGTTCCTTCAGAAGCCTGTCCAGAAGCTCAGGCGTTCCGTGGAACGAGAAGCCGATATGCCTGATCTTTCCCTCTTCCCTGGCTTTCTTTACGAAATCCCAGAGATGGTATTTCTCATAAAGTTCAAAGTTCTTGTCATCCAGGGCATGCAGAAGATAGTAGTCGAAATATCCTGCACCGGTTCTTTCCAGAGAAGTATCCAGTTCGCTCTTTGCGGTTTCTTCGTCTTTCGCGAACATCGCATGCATCTTTGAAGCCAGTGTATAGCTGTCTCTTGGATGACGTTCTACCAGCGCTTTTCTTATCGTTTCTTCTGATCCCTCATATACATAGGCGGTATCGAAATAAGTAAAGC
>JAFONG010000228.1 GCA_017418585.1 Erysipelotrichaceae bacterium
AAGTACACGGCCATCGTTAACGAGGAGACATCAAAGGTCATCTCATGCGGAAGAAATAATGCGTCAATGGTCATTATAGATATTCTAAACCAGGACGAAGCGGTTGAAGCGATCAACATGATCCAGGATTACTATCCGACAGCCATTCTGCTCAATTTTGTTGTGGATGAATCAGCATTGGCTATGCTTCACCAGCTGCTCCTGTACTTCTATCTGATCTTCGCTATTACATTCCTTCTTGTTATTTTCGTAACGGCTTCGATCTGCAACAGGATCGTAAGCGAGAGAATGCCGTTCATCGGAACGCTCCGGAGCCTTGGCATGAGTAATAGGAGAACAGGCCGTATCCTTCTCCTTGAGAATACCCTCTACGCGCTTCTCGGAAGCGTTCCGGGGATCCTGATCTATGGTCTGATCAGATACCCTGTACTGGACATGATCTTCGGAGCAAAGAGGGAAGGCAGCAGCTTCAGATCAGACATTCCGCCCATGTCTGCACTGGTCATTGCAGCGGTCATAATCGGTGCGGTTATTATTGAATGCGCAGTTCCGTTTAAGGCGATCATGAAGGCATTAAAGACTTCGATCAGAGACATCATTTTCGATAACAGGGACACGGCTTACAGATTCAGCAAATCCGGGTTCATCATCGGACTGGTCCTCGTTGCAGGCGCAGTTGTATCAGCTTTCTTCAGCAAGGATCTCATAGCTGCGATCGTATGCATGGTATGTTCGGTTACGGCGCTCGCACTTCTTTATCCCAGGATATTCAAAGGAATTACAGGTTTAGTTAAGAAGATTGCCGACAGTAAGGAAGATGCAAAACTTTCACTTGCCTGTGTTGAGGCGATCTCCCGCAAGAGTACTGTCGGAAGCGGAGTCCTTTGTGTTACTGCCGCAGCAATGTGCGTAATAGTTTTCACATTCGTACAGTCTGCAACCTCATCGATCAGCACAAACAATTTTCAGAGTGATGTTACCATTACATGCAACAATAAGATGAAAGCCTATTCGTTTGTGGAAAAGCTTGACGGTGTAACCGATACCGAAGTCGTTTATACGTCAAACGATGATTTCCTCCTTAACGATAAGGATATAAGCGATCGCGAGAGCGGAGTTTTCTATGCACTTCCCGAGAACGGATTTAAGTATTACACTGCTTTCGGGAATCTTCCCGCAGCGATGGAGAACGGAAGCCTCATCGTTAATGAAAAATATGCGGAAAAGAACGGCCTTAACATCGGCGATACCGTTAAGATCACATACAGTCCGACAGGATTCGTTCCTATCGTAAGGGAATATAAGATCGCATCATTCTTCAGTTCAGATTCTTTGATTACCACGGCTGAGTTCTTCCTTTCGGAGCGTGATTACAAGGAGGTGTTTAAGGATACTCCCGGTTATATCCTGATCATGTGTGATGATCCCGCGCATGTTGCAAACCTGATAAGAACTTATGCGGTCAATTCCTATTCCGAAGTAAAGACTCTTGAAGAGATCGAAAACGACGAA
>JAFONG010000229.1 GCA_017418585.1 Erysipelotrichaceae bacterium
ACACCGTCAGCTGACCGATTTCTTTGTCCGTATCGGCGTATCTCCGGAAACGGCGGAAGAAGACGCCTGCCGCATCGAACACGTCATTTCGGACGAGACATTCGAGGCTATCAAGAAACTGTAAAAGAAAAACCGTATCTTGACAGTGGACCCCGTATAGTTCACTTGATTAAAAAGCCGGCTTTGTATGAAACTACCTTTAAGGAGGTAGTTTTCTTATGGCTAAGAAAGGACAGCGGTTCAATAAGTATCCCGAAGAGTTCAAGGCAGCTCTCAGGCAGGCGTATCTTAACGGAGAGGAAACGTGCAATTCCATAGCCCGCAAATACAGCGTGCCCCTCAATACGGCTCATACATGGACCCAGAAGTGGAATCATCCGGAAAAGTACGGCCCGAAAGGCCTGAAGAAAGGCAGACAGAAGGACTCCGAGATCGACTGGAAAGAGAGGTACGAGATCCTAAAAAAATACCGGGCCTTCCTCAAGGCACAACAAGAGAGAAAGTGACGTTCATCAATCTGTACAGGAATGAATACAGACTTTCCAGCATGTGCGAAGTCCTGAACATCTCCAGAAGGACCTACTATAAATACAGGAACAGCGAAGACAGGGATTATTACGACTACCTGATGATCAGGGAGATCTTCGAAGGCTCGAAGCGCACATACGGCTCTCGCAGGATTGTGGAAGGCCTCAAAGAGAAATACGGCGTGATATTCAACCGGAAGAAAGTCCAGAGAATAATGAAAAAGTATTATCTGAAACCGGGATACTACAGGGAACCGAAGGATAAAGCGACCGGAAAAAGGATAGAAAAGAACGTGAGGCCGAATCTGCTCAGGAGAGACTTTGCGGCTGACCGGCCTGATCAGAAATGGTGCACGGACATCACCTATCTGGTATACGGCAGGCAGAGAGCCTACCTGTCCTCGATCATCGACCTGTACGACATGAGGATCGTGGCCTACGTCATATCGAGGCTCATGAACAACAGACTGGTCATGGATACGCTCAACCAGGCTCTGGCCAAAAGAAAGGACGCATACGGCTGCATCCTGCATTCAGATCAGGGTTTCCAGTATACGTCCAACGAGTATAAAACCGTCTGTTCGGACAAGGGAATCATAATCTCCATGTCCCCCAAAGGGTCGCCAGTCGACAACTCGCCAATTGAAAGCTGGCATTCCCTTCTCAAGAAAGAAGTTTTATACAACAACACTATAACATCTTTATCACAGTATATAACCCTGGTGGAAGACTGGATCGAATTCTACAATACCGAGAGAATAAGAATAAAAAAGAAGTGATCTGGCAATCACTTCTTCAAAGGCTTTTTCGGACTGTGAACATTTTGGGGTCCACTGTCTACTGTATGGCTTTCCTATAATATTTAAATACTCTCTGATCGATCTGATCTTTTAGCAGATCATAATCATCGATATGATTCCGGATATAGGTGCTGGATATCTCTATCTCATCCAGGTCCGATACCACAGTATAGTTCTTCTTGCCGAGCTTCTCCATATATGAGCAGACATCGATCCCGTCTCTTTTCAGAATGATGAAATCGTATTTCAAGAGTTCCTGATATCTCTTCCAGCGGTCAAAAGTCGCAGCCATATCGGCACCGATAATCAACGAAAGCGTATCGTTTGGGTATCTCTTTTTCAGTTTTCTCATCAGCTGATAGGTATAAGGCAATTCATTGTATTCTTCTTCGATGACAATATTCTCGTTTCTGAAGTACTTCAGCATTCTTATCCTGTCCTTCACCGGCAGCAGATCCTGTTTCTGCCAGTAATTGCCGGTCGCAACGACGAGCACCCTATCGACGTAATGCTTACGCAGAAGATGCCTGACGATCTTGATGTGTCCTTTGTGAACGGGATTAAAACTTCCAGGATAGATTCCTATGCGCATCTTCTGTATACCGGAATATGGAACTTGTGCGCTGCACCTGCATGGAGTTTCTCGATTCTCTCTCTGGCCTTATCTTCGACATTCTCACCGTTCATGTATGCGGCAATCTCGCTGTATTTTACTCCCAGCTTGTCTTCGTCGGTCATGCTGCTCAGATCGTCATTCGGGGTCTTGTACAGCACTTTTTCAGGTACTTCCAGATATTCGCCGATCCTGATGACTTCTTCGACATTGAAATCATTCAGTACGCCGATATCGTAAGTCGAATCGCCGCCTTTGGTGAAATAACCGACAAAGAGTTCCGATTTATTGCTTGTACCGGCAACCAGATAAGTTCCGCCTTTCAATGCCGAATAATAGGCGGCGACATAGTAATTCGTAGCCATCCTTAGACGCGGTTTCAGGTTAATGTCGCTGTTTTTCAGATTTGCAGGATCTACAGATCCGATCTTGCTGAAGTCTTCCTTAAACGCATCAAAAGCGGCCGTAAGATCAACGTTGATCAGTTCAAATCCGTACTTTTCCGCAACCAGTTTCGCATCGTCCCTGCAGCTGTCGGGCGTATGGCAGGGCATCGTCACACCGACTACGTTTTCCTTGCCCAGGGCTTTGCTGAACAGTGCCGCAACTACGCCGGAGTCCTTGCCTCCGGAGATTCCTATTACGACACCCTTCAGATGATTCTTTTCGTAATAATCGCGGATGAATTCTACGATTCCTTCTACTTCCTTCTTTACATCAAACACGTTTTTCACCTGCCTCTTTGATCATCTTCTTCTTTAATTCTATATACTTCTCGCTGCCATCCACATAGTATTCATGCGGGTTCAGGATTCTACGCACTTCCGGATAAAGCCTGTCAACCTGCTGCTGACAGTAGCTGATCCTGTCTTTCAGATCAGGCTGTTCATAGACGTATTTCCCTTCCAGGAATATCGTTTTCTGCAAAGGCTTCAGTTCATAGTTTCTGATCACCGTTGACTTGTCAAAACGGGAGAGCGACGTAATCAGCATCTCGTCTTCAGGGAGTATCTCATCTCTTTCGCAGACGATGTCCGCAATCGCGTAGCCGTTTTCTTTATCGAAGGCACGGTACAGACATTTAAATCCCGGATTTACGATCTTGATGATATCGTTGCTGAGCTTGATCTTAGGAATGACTTTGCCGTTGTCAATCACAGCTACTTCCTTATAGACGCAGCCCATCCTGCCTTCCGGTTTCGAGATGTTGTCTCCAACCCCAAGAGAATTGAATTTCGCATCCTGAATGCGTAAAGAGGTAATGACTTCCGCTGTCAGGGAGTTTGACAGGCAAATCGTAGCCATCTCAAATCCAGCCTGATCCAGCATTTTTCTTGACTCCTTGGACAGATAAGCAAGGTCTCCGGAATCGATACGGATGCCGATATGATCCAGAGGCATGCCGTGATCTCTCATGTATTCGAATACTTTAATCGCATTCGGTACGCCGGAACGCAAGGTATCATAGGTATCTACCAGAAGCAGACAGTTGTTCGGATATCGCAAGGCAAAGGCAAGAAAAGCCTCGTACTCGCTTTCAAACGTTTCAACGAAACTGTGGGCCATCGTTCCCAAGGCTTTCATTCCGCACATCTTTGCCGCCTGGACATTGGATGTACCATGACATCCAGCCATCAAAGCGTAGACTGAAGCGTCGATCGCAGCCTCCAGGCCATCCGCTCTTCTCGCTCCGAATTCCATTACTCTGACATTTTCAGGTGTCGCATCCAGAATTCTTCTGGCTCCCGTGGCATGTTCCATGGAACCGTTAATCATCGCCAGCAGAGCAGTTTCGACTATCTGCGCTTCCAGAATCGGTGCTTCTACAGTAATAAGAGGCTCATTCGGAAAAACCGGAGTACCGTCAGGTATTGCATAAAGGTTTCCGGTAAAATGAAAATCAGACAGGTATTCAATGAATTCCTTGCTTAAGCCGAGACTTTCCAGATACTTCAGATCATCATCTGTAAAACTGATGTTCTTAATATAATCGATAACCTTATCCAGCCCTGCCATTACGGCATAGCCGCCGTTATTTGGAATTACTCTGAAGAACACATCGAATACCGCTTTTAGATCCTTCTTGCCGTTTAGTAGATAGGCATCGGCCATCATAAACTCGTAAGCGTCAGAAAGTAAAGAATAGTTTCTTGGATTTCTCATCATAACCACCTCTTACTAATCATAACATTTATATACCTTTTGCATATAAATAAAAGGCTGCATATGCAGCCTGATACTATTTATTCTTCTGTTTCCCTTTCCATCTGCGAAAGCTTTTCTTCATATTCTTTCATCTCGCGGTCATTCGCAAATACCTGATGTCCCGGACGGATCTCCTGAAGGATCGGCTTTTCACCGGAAAGGTCGCGTTTAGATTCGTCATATACGACCAGTTCCTTGGCCTTTTCGATCTGCGGGTCAGGCATCGGTACAGCCTGCAGCAGTGAAAGCGTATATGGATGCAAAGGATATTTGAACAGGACTTCCGTCGGAGCTACTTCAACGATTCTTCCGTTATGAATAACGGCTATCCGGTCGGCAAAGTATCTGACAACAGAAAGGTCGTGCGCAATAAACATATAGGTAAGACCGCGCTCTTCCTTGAACTTGTTCATAAGGTTAAGAACCTGAGCACGAATCGAAACGTCCAGTGCGGAAATCGGCTCGTCGGCGATGATGAACTTCGGTTCCATGATCATCGCTCTGGCGATACCTACTCTCTGACGCTGTCCGCCTGAGAATTCATGAGGATAGCGGGATTTGTGTTCCGGAAGCAGACCTACCGACTCCAGCGCTTCATCGACTTTTCTTTCTCTGTCTTCTTCATTCTCGTACAGATGGAAGTTGTACAGTCCTTCAGAAACGCAATAGTCGATCGTAGCGCGTTCGTTCAGGGAAGCCGCAGGATCCTGGAAGATCATCTGAATGTTTCTTACGACATTCTTCTTTTCTTCCTTGGAGATCTTGCCGTCTATTCTCTTTCCTTCGAACCAGATCTCCCCATCGGAGATCGGATTCAGACGCATGATCGAACGGCCGATGGTCGTTTTGCCTGAACCGGATTCACCTACCAGGCCGAATGTTTCTCCCTTGTAGATCTGGAAGTTGGCGTTCTTTACAGCCCGGAAACCTTTGTTTTTCCTGCTGTTATTGAAAGTTACTTCAAGATGCTTGACGTCAAGCAGTACTTCTCTGTTATCTTTCTCCATAGACGCCTCCTTTCTTAGTCATATCCAGCATTCTCTGATGCAGTGTCTTGATTACCACAGGGGGTTCGACTTTTGGAGCGCGAGGATCCAGAAGCCAGGTCTTTGCCCAATGGGTATCGCTGACATTGAAAATCGGAGGTTCCTTGAGGAAATCGATCTTTAAGGAATAGTTGCTGCGAGGAGCAAAAGCGTCTCCCTGTATCTTTTCAAACAGTGAAGGAGGCGTTCCTCTGATCGCAAAGAGTTCTTCACCCTTTAATCCAAGCTGTGGCAGAGAGCTAAGCAGACCCCAGGTATACGGATGTCTGGAATCGTAGAAGATATCTTCGACCGTGCCGAACTCAATGATCTGTCCGCCATACATTACGGCAACATAGTCGGCAACATTTGCAACAACGCCAAGGTCATGCGTAATGTAGATCGTGGTGAAATCGTATTCCTTCGCCAGATCTTTGATCAGCTGAATGATTTGCGCCTGAATCGTAACATCCAGAGCGGTAGTAGGTTCATCGCAGATCAGGATCTTCGGGTGGCAGGCCAGCGCGATTGCGATAACGATACGCTGTCTCATACCGCCGGAATACTGGAAAGGATACTCATCATATCTTCTTTCGGGCTCCTTGATGCCGACTTTATCCATCAGCTCAAGAGCTTCTTTCTTTGCTTCTTCCTTTGACTTGCCCTGATGCTTCATGATGACTTCGGAAATCTGATAGCCGATCGTACGTACAGGGTTCAAGGATGTCATAGGGTCCTGGAAAACGGTGGCGATCTTCTTTCCGCGGATCTCTTCCCAGCCCTTGTCGTCCTTGATCTCCATCAGGTTGCGTCCTTCGAACCAGACTTCGCCTTGAGTAACTTCGCCGTTGATGTCCAGCATGCCGGTGAAAGTCTTGGTAAAGACGGTCTTTCCGGAACCGGATTCGCCTACGATAGCGACGACTTTATGTTCTTCAAAATCCAGAGAGATGTTTCTTATAGCGGTAAGCACTCTGTCTCTGACTTTAAATTTAACTTCCAGGTTTTTTACGGATAATATAGGATTGTTTACCATATCAGTCTCCTAAATCATATGCGTCCTTGGATCGGAAGCATCCGCCAATGCCTGACCGACAAGGTATAAAGAAACGGAAATAACAGCAGAAGCAACAACAGGGATCCAGAACAGATAAGGTTCCGTAAGCATGTATGGAGAATACTGCTGAATCAGTTTACCTAATGATGCGAATTTTTCACTCAAACCGATGCCCATGTAGGACAATGCAACTTCATAGGAAATAAACATCGGAACATCTCTGGATACGCTGGTAATGATAACGGATACCAGATAAGGAAGGATGTTGTTGATGATGATCTTCCATAACGGTGTTCCCAGACACTGTGAAGCCAGGTTGTATTCACGGTCACGGATGATCATGACCTGTACACGAATGAAGTATGCCGTACCGATCCAGGAAGTAACGCAAAGAGCGAAGATCAGCTGCTTGAAGCCGCCGCCCATGGCATAAACCAGAATCATGGCGATCAGTGTTGTCGGAATGTTTGAGAGAACGTTATAGATCTCGATCATGATGGCATCCATTTTCTTGGAGAATCCCCAGAACATGCCGATAACGATTCCGATGAACTCCGAGAAGAAAGTAGCAGATAACGCAACGATCAGAGAGTTCTTTGTTCCTGACCACAGCGAGTCGAACAGCGAGTTTCCTCTGTTATCGGTACCAAAGATGTAACCGTTGGTAAATGGTTTCAGGAAATGAAGCTTGCTGTTGTTGATGTTTGGCGCAACCATATGATCATAATGCGAAATGGATGGCTGAATAAACGCAAACAGTACCATCGTAACGGAAATGATCAGCATCAGAACGGCAATCTTGTTTGAGAAGAATCTTCTAAAGACGGATCCCCAGTAAGAATACTTCGGAGCGGCAATGTGCTCGGAAGCTGAATCGTCGGCTCTCTGGAATTCAAACAGAGAAGCGTCGTTCATATCGATCTCCGGTTCAAGTTCGGAAGATAACTTAATCGGTTCGTTGATTTTCTTTTTTAACATGATCAGTTAATCTCCTTTCTTGGCGCTAAGCTGAATTCTAGGGTCGACAATAACCATCAGCAGGTCTCCAAGCAGTACCGAGAAGATGGATAGAGCTGAAAAAATAAAGACAAGGCAGATAACCATATTATTGTTCAGCTTATTGATGGAATCAGGCAGCATCTTGCCCATGCCCGGAATGGCGAAGGCAGATTCAGTAATGAATGCGCCGCCGATACACAGGATGATGGATCCAGGAATGCCGTTGACGATCGGAATGATCGCATTCTTCAGGATGTGTTTCGTGAAGATCTCTCTTTGCGAAAGACCTTTCGCTTTAGCAAATTTCACATAATCCGAATTCGACTGGTCCAGCATGTATCTTCTGATCCAGGTCATCAGACCCGGCATGGACAGCAGCGTTAGAATTATGGTCGGCGAAATATAGGAACGGATATCCTTAAAGCCCAACAGAGGGAACTTGTCAGGAACGCCGAAGTTGACGACAATGGAACGGACAAAGAAAATCAGGGCAAGCGAAGGCATGGCCGTAACCAGATTGATAAACACTACGCCAAGCTTGTCGCCGAACTTGTCCTTGTTTCTTGACATGTAAATGCCGGCAGGAATACCTAAAGCATAGGCAAGCACCAGTGAAACAAGACCGAAGATGTAGGAGGTATTGATCATGGACGGAGATTCGTAATTCGAATAGCAGTTCGCATAATGATCATCGAATTTGTTTTCGTCTAAATGATCGATCGTAGATTTATATGTTGCGGTATGCAGATCGTATGCACTCTGAACGACAACACCCGTAGGGAATTCCGTATCGACGACGACCTGGCTGCCTTGTCCTTCGCTGATTACATCCAGAACATTGGCGCCGGCTTTTGTCGGATAGGATGTGCCGAAATTCAGACCGATCCAGTTCTGATGAATGAACGGGAATTTGCCATCAAGATATACCAGATACTTGTGCTTGCATCCGGAACACTGTAAGGCAGGAACGCCATTGAAATCCTTCTCGATGTAGATCTTTCTTTCCAGATCCGGATTGTTTTCGTCCTGAATCGCATTCGGTCCATCGATAACGATCAGTCTCTGCCAGAAGTGCCAGATCAGCTCAAAAATATTGTATTCATGATAAGCGAACGCATTTCCATTGCGCTGATATTCGATCGTATACCCTTTATTCTCATATGTACTGATGACTTTCAGATTTTCATCTGAACCGTTAACCATGCATGCTTCGTAGTTATCCGAATCATTAGTACACATATCATTCAGACGTAAATAATCCATATATCCCAGTTCTTCAAACTTGGAATACATGAAGCTCGTTCTAGTATCTCCTGTAAGCTTTCGATAGCTTGTATCGGACTCCAGAACCTTATTCCTTGGAATCATCGTAAAGACCATCGCAATTACAATTGAGACAACAAGAAATATTGAGATGCAGGATTTTAATATTCTCTTTAAAATATAGCCTCTCATAACCCCCAACTCCTTTCACAAAGACAGAAGTAGCGGACTAATGGGTATTAATCCGCTACTTTCTTAATCAAATAATACCTTTCAGTATATTATTCGCCAGCTTCCCAAGCGGCCTTTAATGCATTGTACTGTTCAACAGATACGATGCCTTCCTGCAGCTGAGTACCTTTGTACTTGTACTGAGAAACGCCTGTACTGTAAATAGCAGTAAACGGAACAACGTGAGTAACTCTTACAGCACGTGTCTGCATTGAAGTAGGAACATATAATGCATGGTATAACAGATAAGCATCTGCCTTAGCGAATTCTTTGTAACGTGCATCCAGATCGCTCTTGATAGCATCAGCAGCTCTCCAGATTCTTTCGTACTCATTGAATCCTACAGCTTCCTTGATGTCGTCATCAGAACCGAAATCATCCGGTGAGAAGACAGTATCAGTTAAGCCGCAAGAATGCATGTAGTAACCTACAACTGGTGAATAGATATCAACGAATGTACGTGGATCCTGGTAGTCAGGGCCCCATCCGGTGAATGTAGAAATATCGTAGTCAGCATCTGCCCAGTCGGTTGTGTAGTAAGCAACGTTCTGTACAGTATCGGAATCCTTCATAACGAGTTCGATGATGATCTGACCATCGGTATTTTCTTCAACAGACTGCTTCATTGACTGAGCCTGGTTAACCAGAGCTACAGAAGTTTCGATGACAAGCATGTCAAGGTGAACAGGGAATTCAATACCGTCTGCCTTAGCAGCTTCGATATAGGCAAGAGCCTTTTCCTTGCTCAGCCATGGCCACTGACCATCCTGCAGGCTGACTTTTTCACCGCCGTTGAGTTCAGCATATGCATCTTCAATCAGGTTTACATATGGAGTACCATCGCTTGTAGAAACAAGTGTCGGGAATGAGTTGATGTTTCTGACAGTGCCTTTAGCAACCAGTTCAGGAGATCTTACAGCCAGGTAAGATTCAACGTCGAACGCATGCTTAAGAGCAAGTCTGAAGTTTTCGTTGTTGATAGCGGCATGAGTATTTGCAGCTAATGCCTCATCAGTAGCGTAGTTTGTCAGATCATGTTTCTGACGGTTGTAGTTGAAGACGATACCGAATGCGTATGCGTTAGGCATAGAAGCAGTGATATAGTTTTCATATTTTGAATACAGTTTGTCATATGCTTCAGCACCCATCGTAGTAGACAGACCTGCTGCAACATAAGTGTTCTGTTCGAAACCACGTAATACGGAGAATACATCTGAACCATCATCATAGATGATCTTGATTGTCTCTAATCCGACATTTTCAGCATCCCAGTATAATGGGTTCTTCTTTAAAACGGTCTGAGACTTGACATCGAATGAGTCAAGAACGTAAGCGCCGTTGTAAAGAATAGAATCAGCTGCAACTGTACCGAATGAACATGCAGTAATATCAGGAGAACCTAACTTACAGCCATCACCCTTGGACTCCAGGAAGTCTCTGTTGATTGGGTAAAGGATCGTGTATTCACATACAGTCGGGAAGTAAGTAACAGTAGCGCCGATAGATTCGCCTGTATTCAGGTCGAACTGTTCAGCCATTGTGTATTCTACAGTGTAGTCATCAACAGCTCTGATACCGACTTTTGCCCAAGCCTCATCAGACCAGTCGCCGTTGTTGTAGTAATCCTCGTAGCCAGCTACGTATGGAGCTACAACGGAAGCAGTACCGGACTGGAATTCAGCTGAGTGTCTTAAACCTGTAACGAAGTCTTCTGCCTTAACTTCAGCATAAACTTCACCGGTGTTGGTAGCCCAGTTAACGCCTTTTCTCAGATGGAATGTCCATACTGTAGCATCTTCATTGGATTCCCAAGACTCAGCGACAGAACCAACGTACTTGCCGAATCTGTCACATTCAACCAAACCATCAACGAAGTTTACGTTGATTTCATGGTCTGTAGCTAACGCAGTAGTTACATAGTCCATGTTGGCGATTTCTGAACTGTCAGCAGTTACGAAAGTCTTTGTATCTGCCAGTTTCAGATCATCGATGGCAACAGTTGACTCATAAGTAGGTTCATCATCACCAGTAGGAGCTGGTTCTTCTTCCTTCTTAGTACAGCCGACTAATGACATGAGCATCAGTAAACTAAGCAACAATACTAATAATTTTTTCATGAATTTCTTCCTTTCTTTGCAGTAAAAAAACCGCATACAGATATTTTACACGATTAACTGAGTTCATTCAATAAAATATTTTATATTCATTAAATATTTCAAAGGCATTTTTTCACTCGATGAAAATGTTTTCAATCAGAAAGCGCTTTTCTAGATTTATGCATAAAAAAACCGGCGGTTCTATTGACAACGCCGGTTTTATCTGTACCTGATCAGCTGATCTTAATGTTCTTGAATATGAAGTATTTAGGACCTTTGTAGTTTCTCAGAGTTGATTCTTCTTTAGAGAACTGCACATCCTTCATGTTTTCGTAGATGTTTCCGGCAATGGAGAATCCTGTCAGAGGGATATACTTCTTTCCATCGAAATATCTTGCCAGTCTGACTTCACCGCCCCAGTAACCGCTGTCTTCTTCCATCTGCGGTGAGGAGAAGGTTTCGATAATCAGATGCTTTTCTTTCTTGTATGGAATGCCTTCCGCCTTCACTTCGCATACCGGAAGACTGCCCGAGATATTCTCTTCCTGCAGATAGGATCCGAAACGCTGATCACCGTAATATGCGTTAGCCTTTCCCTTGGAAACGATCTTTCTTGATTTCAGTACGATGCCGTTCTGGTCATACTTGCGGGAAGCCGTGCATCCCGGAATGACCGGCTTCATGGTTAGATCAAAAGGATTTCCTGAAATCTCATCTTTCTTGCGGTAATGGTTCTGATGCATAAAGACATTGCGGTAAGTCAGATCACGGCTCAGTGTTCCTACTATAACCTGCAGCATATCGTTCTTGACCAGAACTTTCAGATCCTTTGGTAGATCGACTTCTTTTAACGTTCTGGCATTGGACCTGTCTTTCGCCAGCTTCAGGATCTCGTCGATCTCTTCTGTAATCTGTCTGTAGTCAGGCTTGCTGGATTCGTAGAACTTATAGAGTTCGAATTCTTCTTTCTTGTTGGACCAGGTCGGGATGCATTCTACCTCGATCTTGAAGGAATCGCTGCTATGGCTGATACCCTTGGAACTGATGAACTCGTCGGTGAATTCCGAGACGAAGATCTCTGTAGAATTGATCCATCCGCTCTTGTAGACATTGGCCTTGAATACGGCTTTCGCAACCTTTCCGGCAATGTCGTTCAGATCTCTTTTAACGCCCTTCTCGGCTCTGATATTAACGGTTTTTTCCGGCAGAGGATAATAGGCGTTCCTTGCCTGCTTTGCCTTTGTAACGGCCTTATTCAGCTTAGATGCCAGCGATTTCACGTCGTCGGCAGCCGTAACCGTAACGGAAGAAGAGCCTACTGTCTTCTTGTCGGCAACATAGACCTCGATCTTGGCCATAGTTGTCTTGACCGCTCTGTTGATTTCAAGATGGTCCAGCACGTAGAACAGTTCTCTGCTGTTCTTGCTCTGTATGGTCAGTTCATAATCCGTGATCTTCTTGTTTGCCTTGATGCACGAAATGATTTCATTCTTCTTCATCATCCTAATTTCGCCTCCGCTTTCAGATAAGGTCCGCCGTCAGAAACATAGACCCATTCCTTATGTCCCTTGCCGCACATGCCTGATCCATGTACCGTGACCTGATCAGACACCATCGAAATTGAACTCAACAGATCAATGACATAACCGGAAATGACGACCGGCGCAATCATCTCGCCGGTAAATCTGCCGTCCTTGATTTCCAGTCCGTAAGAAGCCGTGCACTGGATCTGCCAGTTCTTCGGATCTTCCATGCCGTTGTTGGTCTGACACAGCAGATATCCGTGCTTTACCGACTTGATCATGTCCTCGTACTTGTCCTTGCCCGGACCGAACCAGGTATTGGTCATGCGGGTATAGACTTTACGGGAGAAGTCCTGTCTTCTGCCGTTGCCCGTAGGTTCTGTTCCCAGTTCCATGGCGCTCAGAGAATCGGATATGCCTCTTTGCAGAATGCCGTCCTTGATGATCTGCGTATTGTGCGCCTCTATGCCGTCATCGTCGAAGAAATAAGAAGCGGCAGACAGACAGCTTGATGCGCCGTCATACATGTTGACCAGATCGGAAGCGACGTACTTGCCGACATAATCGACGGCCTTGGCCCTGTTCTTGACAAACATGTCCATCTCAACGCCATGGCCGAAAGCCTCGTGAGCGATCAGGCCGCTGATCGACGGATCGGTAATAATCGTATACTTGCCCGGCTTTACCGGCTTTGCCTTTAACAGACGTAAGGCGATATCCAGTACTTCAGGCGCATGTTTCTTGAATTTCTGAAGAGCCAGAGCGCTGTCTGCTTCACCTTCCGCTTCATAATTGCTCTTGATCACATCCCCTTCTCTGACCACATCCATCTGCATTACGTTGATCCAGTCGTATTTCTGGGTCAGCCGTTTCTTGGCGGAAACAAAGATCTTGGATGTTTCGCGCTTCATGTATCTGGCGGCGAAATTGATGAGCCTTTCGTCTTTCTTATGCATGGCATCCTTGACTTCCGTCAATTCTCTGGTGATCTCCCCGTCCGATAACCTGGCTGGATCTTCTCTCAGATAGTCTTCCCGATGCGGCTGTTCTTCCAGCATTTTTACCTTGAAGTCCTTGCTGAAAACCTGATCCAGTTTCACGGATCTGATGACTTCGCTGCTCTTAAGATCTCTGATATCGTTGCAGGAAAACTCCGAATAGCGTCCGTCCTTATAGACCTTGATCACAAATCCGCATTCGCTGTCGATATCGTCGATCGAATTGACATGTGTCGATACAAGAATCACCTTGTTTCTGACGCAGGTTCCAAGTACAGAAACATAGTCGTAGTGCTTCTGCAGCTGTTCTACCAGTCTTTCGGCGTCCTTGATCCTTGACTTTAAGTATTGATCTAACATTTATTCCTCCTGTTTTGTTTTCTCTTCCTCTTCTTTCATCGCTTCTTCCCATTTTTCTTCCAGGGCGTGGATCTGGTTGTGGATCACGTCGATCTCGTCATCCAGTTCTGCCATCTTCTTCATGTCCTGGTAGTATTCCGGTTCATAGCGAAGCGCTCTTTTGTCTTCCAGTATATCTTCCATCAAAGATATCTCGTTTTCAAGTTTTTTGATGTTGTATTTCGGTTTCTGTTTCAGCTGTTTCAGCGGAACTTCCGGTTTTTCTTCCTTCTGTTCCGTCAGCTGTTCCTTGACTTTGGTATCGATGTAGTCCTTGTATCCGTCCAGATAGTATTCCACTTTATCCTTTTCGATGACCAGACAGGATGTCGCGATCTTCTTGATGAAGTATCTGTCGTGCGATACGAAGAGAATCGTTCCTTCGTACTCCTGCAAGGCATTTTCCAGAGCTTCCTTGGAGACGATATCCAGATGGTTGGTCGGCTCGTCCAGGATCAGGAAATTGGCCTTCTTCATCATCAGTTTTGCCAGAGAAAGCCTTACCTTTTCCCCGCCTGAGAGGACATTGACTTCCTTGAATACCTCATCGGATGTGAACAGGAAAGCTCCCAGTACGGAACGGATCTTGTACATGTCCATGTCGGGATGTTCGTTCCAGAGTTCTTCCAGGACCGTATTGCCGCTGTGGAAATCAGCCAGATTCTGATCGAAGTAGCCGATCTCGATCTGATGTCCCAGCATCATGTATCCATCCAGAGGTTTAAGCTGTCCGACGATCGTCTTTAGCAGCGTAGACTTTCCGGTCCCGTTATCGCCCATGACGCAGATCCGATCACCTCTCATGATATTCAGGGTCACTTCCGCCAGTGGCTGATCGTAGCCGACCTTGAAGTTCTCCAGACTTAGAACGTTCCTTCCGCCTCTGACCTGACACTCGAAACGGGCCTTGAAGGCCTTCGTATCGGCTTTCTTCGGGTCCTCGATCTTCTCCATTCTTTCCAGATACTTGATCTTGGATTGGGCGAAGGCAGCCTTGTTCTTTTTATAACGGAACTTCTCGATCAGCTCTTCCAGTCGCTTGATGTCTTTCTGCTGTCTCTTGTAGGCCGATTCCTGACGTATGAAGTCGTTCTTCTTCTGTTCCACGAAGGCGGTATAGTTTCCCGGATATCTTCTTATCGATCCGTATTCCAGTTCATAGACCACGTTGACGCAATGGTCCAGAAAAGTACGGTCGTGGGATACCAGAACCATGGCCTTCTTGTATTTGGCGAGATACCCTTCCAGCCATTCGATCGTACTTAAATCAAGATGATTGGTAGGCTCGTCAAGCAGCAGCAGGTCCGGCTTTGCCAGCAGTAAAGAAGCGAATGCGATCTTTGTCTTCTCTCCTCCCGAGAAGGAAGAGACAGGACGATCCAGATCTTCATCCCTGAAACCGAATCCGTGCAGTACCGTCAGCATTTCGCTTTGATACGTATATCCTCCCAGATAGCGGTATTCCTCTTCCAGCCTGGTATATCTGGCGATGAGTTTTTCATCGTGGTTCGTCTTGAGCTCTTCCGAGAGATCTTCCATCTCTTTTTCTGTCTCCAGGATCTTCGCAAAGACTTCGTTAAACGTCTCTCTTAAGGTCTTTTCCGACTGTGCCAGAGCATTCTGTTTCAGATAGGAAATCACCGTCTTACCCGATTTGATTACCTGTCCGGAAGAAAGCTCGCACTCTCCTGTAAGTACTTTTAAAAGAGTGGTCTTGCCACTCCCGTTACGGCCAACCAGAGCGATCCTTTCGTTCTCGTTCACCGTGAAGTCAATATGTTCAAATACATCATTGGCACCGAAAAACACCGTGCCGTCTGAAATCTGTACAATCATTTCTTATTACAGGATCAGGTTCTTTGGTGTGCGAGGATAAGGCAGGACGTCCCTGATGTTCTCCATACCGGTCAGATACATAACCATTCTCTCGAAACCGAGACCGAAACCGGCATGCTTGCATCCGCCGAACCTTCTTGTATCCAGATACCATTCATAGGCATCCCTGTCGAGTCCGAGCTCCTCCATCCTCTGGACGAGTTTATCGATACGTTCTTCTCTCTGTGAACCGCCGACCAGTTCACCGACATGCGGTACCAGCAGGTCACATGCAGCAACCGTCTTTCCGTCATCGTTGAGTCTCATATAGAAGGCCTTGATGTCTTTCGGATAATCGGTCAGGAAGACCGGACCCTTAACGACCTGCTCACAGAGGTATCTCTCATGTTCGGTATTCAGATCCATACCCCAGGATACCTTGTTTTCAAATTCAACCGGGGCCTTAAGAAGGATATCGATCGCTTCGGTATAAGGCATTCTCCTGAAGGAAGAGTTGTAGACATGGTCCAGTCTTTCAAGTAAAGTCTTGTCGATCATGGTGTTAAAGAAGTTCATCTCTTCCGGACACTCTTTTCTGACGTAATCGATGCAGTACTTGACCATGTCTTCGATCAGCTGCATGTCGTCTTCCAGATCCGCGAATGCGATCTCCGGTTCGATCATCCAGAATTCGGAAGCATGGGTCTTGGTATTGGAGTTCTCCGAACGGAAAGTCGGACCAAAGGTATAGACATCTCTGAAAGCCATCGCAAAACTCTCGACGTGCAGCTGTCCGGAAACGGTCAGTCTGGCCTGCTTGCCAAAGAAGTCCTCTTCATAATTGCCGTCGTCCCTGGTCGTGACAGTGAATACCTGTCCCGCTCCTTCCGCATCCGTTCCGGTAATGATCGGGGTATGCACATAGACAAATCCCTGTCCCTGGAAGAACTCGTGAATGGCCATCGCCAGAGCCGAACGGACTCTGAACACCGCCATGAAGGTATTGGTACGAGGTCTAAGATGAGGGATCTCTCTTAAGAATTCGAAAGTATGTCTCTTTTTCTGTAAAGGATAGGTCTCATCGGAATCGCCTTCGATCTCGATGGATGTTGCCAGGATCTCGAACGGCTGCTTGTTTTGCGGTGTTGAGACAAACTTGCCGATGACATAAATCGCTGAACCCGTCAGCAGATGGGAAACCTGGTCGTGATTCTCCAGATCCGGATTATAGACGATCTGAATGTTTTTAAAATAGGTACCGTCGTTCAGTTCGATAAAACCGATCTGACCGTTGTCCCTGTTTGTTCTGACCCAGCCTTCTACGGAAACGTATTCCAGCTGATCCAGTTCCATCTGTGATGCGCTCACAGCCATCTCATACAATTCTCTAGCAAAATATAAATCCATATAGACCCCCTTATTTGTTCATTGAATTCACTTCAAAGACAAGTTCCTGTATCGTCGATACCACATCGACATCTCTTTTAATCATCCCCTCAGGAAGCACAAAGTGTTCCCTGGTAAAATTCACGATCCCCTTGACACCCAGGTCATGAAGCTGATTGACGATCTCCTGTGCACCGGAAGGAATGCAAAGTATGGCGATCTCGCATCCTTTCGGCATCTTCTCTTTCAGCTGAGATATATGATAGACAGGCACGTTGACCTTAGGCTCCCTGTTTCTTTTCTCCGGTATGATATCGAAAGCGCAGACGATCTCTCCGGCAACATGGTTCCAGTTGTTGTAGTTGAGAATGGCCGTGCCAAGCCTTCCTACGCCGATCAGGATCATCTTTTCGTCGTAGTCTTCTCCCAGCTCCCTGGCAAAAATGCTGATCAGTTCATCCACATCGTAGCCGTAGCCCTGCTTCCCCAGCTGACCGATCAAGGAAAAATCACGACGTATCGTCGTCGGCTTGATGTCAACGTATTGAGAAAGTTCGGCCGACATGATCTTCTTTATTCCCTCATCAGAAAGCTTTCTCAACGCTTTCAGATAAACGGGATATCTTCTCAGTGTCGCTTTTGAAATCTCACCCATAGAACAGTTTTATTATATATGAACCCTTCTTATTTGTGAAGAATCTGACAATATTCACTAGTCTTCGATCGACATCGAAGGCATGCTTGGAGCATCCAGATCGACGAATTTCTCGTGTTTCAGATAATGCAGCGCCGCGCAGGCGATCATCAGAGCGTTGTCCGTGCAGTATTTCAGAGGCGGCAGGATCAGATCATGGTCCGCGAAACGTTCCTGCATCAGCTCCCTTAGACGGGAATTGGCGGCAACGCCGCCTGCCAGTACGACAGAACGGCACGGATACTCCTTCAATGCTTCTTCCGTCTTGTTTACGAGTACATTCAATGCCGTTTCCTGGAAAGCGTAAGCCAGGTCGTTCTTGTTGATCTCGTTGCCGTCGGCTTCTTCTTTCTTTACTAGCTGCAGTACCGCATTCTTTAAACCTGAGAAGGAGAAATCATAGGCGTCCACTTTCGGTGTCGGCAGATGATAGTGCGGCTTCCCTTCCCTGGCCAGTTTATCGATGATCGGCCCTCCTGGATAGCCTTCCTGCATCACTCTTGCGACCTTGTCGTAAGCCTCTCCGATCGCATCATCCAGAGTCGTACCGACAATCCTGAACGACTCGTCATTTTCGATATATACCAGTTCCGTATGACCGCCGCTGACGACTAATGCCATTACCGGATAGCTTAAAGGCTTGATCAGTTCGTTGATGAAAATATGTCCCTTCAGATGATGAACTCCGATCAGAGGCTTGTCATAGAAGAAAGCCAAAGACTTGGCAGCGATGCCGCCGACATGAAGAGAACCGATCAGACCCGGTCCGATCGTATAGGCGATCGCATCCACATCTTCAACCTTTATCTTTGCCTGTTCTACCGCTTCCTTGATGATGGTGGAGATCTGCTCCACGTGCATTCTTGACGCCACTTCAGGAACCACGCCGCCGAAACGGGCATGGACATCGATCTGGGAAGTGACAACGGAACTGTAGACGTTCAGTTCTTCATCGATGATGGCGCAGGCCGTCTCGTCGCAGCTCGATTCAATTGCCAGGATTTTTCTCGGTTTCGCTTCAATCAGTCCCTTGATCATGTCATAGGCGTCAGAGCCGTTTTCATAGTAGTTCTTTCTGGTCCTGACCGTGGTGAAACCGTTCATCTTATACAGCTTGATCGCATCGTCGTTCTTGACATCTACTTCCAGATGCATGAACTCGCATCCTCTTTCCTTGGCGATATGGGTCAGATGTTTCAGCATCTTTCTTCCATATCCTCTATGACGGTAGTCTCTTTTTACTACGATCTTGGTCAGATCGCAGTTCTCAAACATATACCAGAGTTCGCCATAGGCGATCACTTCGCCATTTTCGATATCGGCATAAAGCTCGCCGATTTCAGAATCGTTCAGTTCATTCTCGAAATAATCCCTGTTCCAAGGATGATCAAAAGAATCCTTTTCGATTTCCACGACCTGATCCAGGTCTTCCTTCTTCATTCTCTCTATCATCGCCGGTAACTCTCGCTTTCTTTCAGATACTTCGGCGTCAGATAGGCGATCTGATCGGCCTTCTTCCACATCGGTCTTGTCAGCAGGAAAGCCTGCGGTATATTTCCGTAGTCGTTTTCTCTGCCCAGCAATGCGCCGTCACCGACTACCAGATAGTCCTTCGCATCGATCTCTTTAATCGGCAAAGCGCAGTCTTCCATGATGACTTCGCTGCCGTTGTAGATACCTACATAGACCCGGTCCGCTCTGGCGTCCATCACAGCCATGCAGTTGCTGCGGTTAGCCGCATACAGTCTTAAGGATGAGATCGTATAGACATCGCAGGGTTTCAGCTCTCCGATTACCTTGGCGATCGTCATCGCAATACGTACACCGGTATAGGAACCCGGTCCCTCGCTGATGCAGATGGAATCGATCTCTTCTTTTCTCACTCCCGCTGCTGAAAAAACTTCTTTTATAGCCGTAAATACCTGTTCCGACTGCTGCTTGAAGCATTCTTTCGAATAAGCGGCAATGATCTGATCATCTCTGATCAAAGCGCAGGTCAGATACTTGTAGGCCGTATCAATGCACAGTGTTAACATGTCATCTCCTTTGCTATGGATTCATATCTCTCTCCATGAGGAATAAACGTTATCTCTCTGGTATTGTCATCGATATACTGAAACGAGACTTCCAGATATTCTTCCGGAAGGTAAGTTCGATAGTATTCCGGCCATTCAATGACCGTGATCCCTTCATCGGCAAGTTCGCTGATGCCCAGATCATACTCGTTGTTTTCCAGCCGATAGGCATCGATGTGGAACAGCTGGCTGTTTCCCTGATGGATCTTCAGAATGGTAAAAGTCGGTGAATTGATCACATCCTTTACCTGCAAAGCCTTGCCGATGCCCTTGGTAAAAGTCGTCTTGCCTCCCGCAAGATCTCCCTTCAAGGCTACTGTCATTCCCGTTTCCAGCATATCTCCAAGCTTTTCCCCGAGAGCGATCGTTTCTGTTTCAGAATGAGTTATCATAACCATTTAAGTATAACGCATTTTAGATAAAAATGCCTCTATTCCTAAGGATTTCCATCTATCGGCAAAACCGGTTTATATAGTATTATGGAAGTATACAGGATGGTAAACAATATGAAACTCAACTACAAACGTACATTTATCGTTGGACTTGCCTTTTTGTCCATCTGCGCTTTCTGGCAGATGTACGACAATGTCATTCCTTTGATTCTCACCAATACCTTTCACTTGAACGAGACATACACCGGAGCAATCATGGCTGCAGACAACGTTCTTGCCCTGATATTGCTTCCTTTGTTTGGATCTCTCTCGGATAAGATAGACACCAGAATCGGCAAGAGAATGCCTTTCATTCTCTTTGGAACGGGATTCGCGATCGTTCTCATGAACATCCTTCCGATCCTGGACAATTCCTACTACACTGCCGGCAGCATTACGAAGATCGTCTTCTTCGTCATCATACTGGGCCTGCTGCTGATCTCCATGGGAACCTACAGATCCCCTGCCGTCGCCCTGATGCCTGATGTAACGCCGAAACCGTTAAGATCAAAGGCCAACGCCATCATCAACCTGATGGGTGCAGTCGGAGGCATCATCTATCTGGCGATTGCCGCGGTTCTTTATCCGAATTCCAAGACCCAGGGTCTTGCGCATATCAACTATCAGATCCTGTTCGTTGCCGTATCCGCAATCATGCTTGTATCGGTTGGCCTGCTCTATCTGATCATCAAGGAACCGAAACTGGTTGAAGAAAACAAGGAACTTGAGCAGCAGCATCCGGAATGGAATCTGGCGGAAGACGACGGTTCCGGACATGAAAAGCTTCCGAAAGAAGTCAAAAGATCGCTGGGATTCCTGCTGGCATCCATCGCTTTGTGGTTCATCGGCTACAACGCCGTTACGACCTGGTTCACGACTTATGTATCCGTGGTCATGGGCCAGGGCCTTGGCGGAGCCTCTACCTGTCTGCTGATCGCCACGGCCGGAGCAATCATCTCCTACATCCCGATCGGAAACCTGGCTTCCAAAATCGGCAGAAAGAAAACCATCATGATGGGTATCATTCTTCTGGCGACGATGTTCTTTGCCGGATTTGTTCTTACCAGCATCTTCAAGGAAATCAACGTGATCATGTTCATAAGCTTCGCTTTGGTTGGATTGGCGTGGGCGGCGATCAACGTCAACTCGCTGCCGATGGTCGTAGAAATGTGCAAGGGTTCCGATATCGGTAAATTCACCGGCTACTACTACACCGCATCCATGGCCGCCCAGATCGTAACGCCGATGTTCGCAGGAACTCTGATGAGACTGATCTCCTACAAGATTCTGTTCATCTATGCCGCCTTCTTCGTCCTGTTCTCGTTCGTAACGATGACCCAGGTCAAGCACGGCGACCAGAAAGCCGAATCGAAAAAAGGCCTGGAAGCGTTCGAAGACATGCCTGATTAAAAAGCCGATCAATCGGCTTTTTTTATTTCTATATGATCTGATAATGAAGAATCCTATGGTTTATGGTTCTCTGTCTCTGCCTAACCGATAAAGAACGAAGCAGACCAGATAAGCAAACAGCAGGAACAATGGCAAAACGACAATTGCCGACTTCAGGCCCAACGCAAAGAAACCGTACCAGTCGTAACCGGGCATGATACTACCGTTTTCGATATGTCTCAATACTTCAATGAAGTAATACACCGCATAGAGCAGTGTCGGCATAACGGCTAATAACGTATGTTTTATGGACAGTACTCTGTTCTTTTCGAACCTGTTCCAGACAGCAATCGCAACAAGAGGATTCAGCAGATGCAAGAAGAAATTGCTGTAGGAAAACAAAGCCAGATAGCCGAAGTGCTTCCCCAGTGTCGGCTCCAGAAAGAACACCGTTACCAGCATGGTCACCGTAACAGCTGCCGTGCCCGACAGTTTCAGCAGATATGCCATAGGAGAAATATCCGGCTTCTTTCCTTTCAGAACCATGTACAGTTCCAGAACGTTCAAAAACGATGCGACGCCAAGATAGATATTGGAATCGATCGTGAAATACTTCAGAACCTTTAGCCCTGATCCCGATAAAATCCCTTTACTTAATCCGGACATCATCCAGGTGACGGCGAACGCCTCAAGCAAGGCAAGTATGATATTGGCGATGAACGCCTTTTTTAGTGCATGATTTTTCTTCATTGTTTTTTAGTATAACAGAAGCCCTTGAATATGCCTATAAGAGATGGCAAAACATGATAAGCGCTTTTTTGGAAAATGTATTTTTTCTAAGAATGGCTTATTTCAGTTTCAGCCATTTCCGTTTAAGATCTTCAATATAAGCAGCAGCATATACAGGATCCGAAAATTCCTGCCGGTTATAGTCTTCCGCCCGGATCAAAGTTCCCGTTTCTGCCCGTTTCTGAATTTCTTTCAGAAACTCATTCATGGTTCTTAGATATTCTTCAGCCTCAGTCTTTGAAAACCTGCCCTTATCCGTCCATTTTTCTGCCAGCATGAAACTTAACGGCAGCATGAAAAGAACCGTTACATCGTCCAGCCATCCGGATCTCAACGGATAATACAGGAAATTCTCCCAGTCGGCGTCGCTTCTGTCGCTCTTCAGAAAACCGACAGCTGACGCATATGCTTTGAGAGCATCCTTCCCGTATCGCTTCTGCTGCATGAACTTATCCAAATATTCTCTGCGCCACGCTTCTTCCGTTTCCTTGGAAACCTGATATCCGTCGTATTCATATTCGTCGCCGTTCAGTGCCATATAAAAACGGTTGCCGTTATATTGAAGAAACAGATCTTTTGCTCGTTCCATCGTTGTTTTCATCTTTCGATCCTAAAACTCCATCATCTCATCTCCCTGGTCATGGCAGACGCAGATCCGGATATCCTTTCCTTCCATCCTTTTTTGAGATGTACGCAAGGCTGTCTCAAACGTATTGTTGATCAATGATACATGTGCGAGAAGGAAGTTCCTTGTCCCGTTGTGATAAGCTGTTTCAATCGTATCGGCACACTGTTCGTTGGACATGTGACCGTACTTGGAAAGAATCCTTTTCTGCAAGGGGTAAGGATACGGGCCGTTCTTCAGCATATCTACATCGTGGTTGGATTCGATGATCAGTACATCCGCTCCTTTTATCATTGAAAGGATGCTTTTATTCATCTCACCGCAGTCTGTTACATACGCCAGCTTTTTATCCTGCCATTCAAAGACATAGCCGCAGGTCCTGACAAAATCATGGGGAACAGCGAAAGCGGTCACAGACAGGCCTTCCAAAGCTTCAAAGCTTTTTCCCATTTCTATGATCGATCTTTCAGACCTGATATTTCTGATGCTGTACATGACGCTCTTATCCGCATACACCCTGCAGGAGACATGGTTCGTAACGGGTAAGGCAGCCTTTACATGATCATAATGTCCGTGAGTCAGAAAAATCGCATCTACGGATTCAAGATCTCTTCCATATCTTAACAGTGCATCCCTGACTCTTCTGTATCCAATCCCCAAATCGATGAGGATCCTGTAATCTCCGATTTCCAGATAAAAACAGTTTCCTGTCGATCCTGATCCCAAAGGCA
>JAFONG010000230.1 GCA_017418585.1 Erysipelotrichaceae bacterium
TGCTCGAGGCAGATCTTCTGATACTGTTCCGTTTCTTTCCGTTTCGACCACCAGGCAATCTTTTCCTTATCTATCGGCAAGCCGTTTTCTCTAAGGATACTTTCAACAAAAACGTCGTTTCTTATTCCTATGTGCTTCTGATAGAGTGAATGAAAACCGTCTTCCGTTCCTGTTATTTCCTTGTATGTTCTTCTCCACGCTTCTTCGTTGATGTCGTCATCTTCGAACAACGTACCATTATAATCAAACAAAACCGCTTTCATGGCTTTATTATACAATGTTTCACGTGAAACGTTTCTAACAAAAAGGCCCTTGCCGGGCCTCTTGTGTTTTTGGATTAATTCAATTGTTTCACGTGGAACAATTCTATTTTCTTACGATTTTCTTCTGTCCGCCCATGTATGGCTGAATGACTTCCGGAATATCGATCGATCCATCTTCGTTGTAATTGTTTTCCAGGAAAGCGATCAGCATTCTTGGAGGAGCTACAACGGTGTTGTTCAGGGTGTGTGGCAGATAGTTGCCGTTCTCGCCCTTGACTCTGATCTTCAGTCTTCTGGACTGCGCATCGCCCAGGTTGGAGCATGAACATACCTCGAAGTATTTCTGCTGTCTTGGAGACCAGGCCTCAACGTCGCAGGATTTGACCTTCAGATCGGCCAGATCGCCGGAACAGCACTCCAGCGTTCTTACAGGAATGTTCATGGACAGGAACAGATCGACGGAATACCTCCACATTTTGTTATACCAGTCCATGGATTCTTCCGGCTTACAGATAACGATCATTTCCTGTTTCTCGAACTGATGGATACGGTAGACGCCTCTTTCCTCGATACCGTGCGCTCCTACTTCCTTTCTGAAACAAGGAGAATAAGATGTCAAGGTCATCGGAAGCTTGCTTTCATCATTGATCGTATCGATGAAGCGTCCGATCATGGAGTGCTCGGATGTGCCTATCAGATAGAGGTCTTCGCCTTCGATCTTGTACATCATGTTTTCCATTTCCTTGAAAGACATGACGCCCGTTACGACTTCCGAGCGGATCATGAACGGAGGGATGCAGTAAGTGAACCCCTTGCCTACCATGTAGTCTCTGGCATATGCCAGAATCGCGGAATGCAGGCGGGCAATGTCACCGGTCAGATAATAGAAGCCGTTGCCTGAGGTCTTTCTCGCGGAATCCAGATCGATGCCGTTCAGACTTTCCATGATGTCGGTGTGATAAGGGATCTCGTAATCGAACGTTCTTTTAGTGCCGAACTGTTCGATCTCGACGTTCTCGGAATCGTCCTTTCCGATCGGAACAGATGCGTCGATGATGTTCGGGATCACCAGCATTCTTTCTCTGATCTTTTCTTCCAGTTTCGGTTCTTCCAGTTCGCATTCCTCGATCTGCTCACCGATCTTCTTTACTTCTTCCTTGACCTGCTCCGCTTCTTCTTTCTTGCCCTGCCCCATCAGAGCGCCGATCTGTTTAGAGATGGCGTTCCTCTGGCTGCGCAGTTCATCTGCCTTGGTACGTAAGGCGCGGTATTCTTCATCCAGTGCTTTCACCTCATCGACAAGCACCAGTTTTTCGTCCTGGAATTTCTTTCGGATGTTTTCCTTGACCAGTTCAGGATTCTCTCTAATCAGTTTAATGTCAATCATGTTCTTCCTCCCCTAAACAAACAAAAAGGTGATCACAAGGGCGCCAAGGCGCGGTACCACCTTTATTTATTTCTTTTTCCTTTAACGCAGGAATACGTGCCGGATTAAGGCAACTCTAAGGCGGATTCATCAGGATTTGGCTGACGGGTTCCACCGCACCCCGCCTCTCTATGAGCTTCCTTCTGATTACTATCCCTTATTACGTACAAGAAAATCATATCACAACAGATTTGTTTTTTTAATATCTTGTTTAAGAAAAAGATGTCCGTCAGGACATCATGATCTTCTTATCGATATTCAAGTCGTCATCGGAGAACTGCGAAGCGTAGAGCTTTTTGTAGAGTCCCTTGCGTTTTCTGATCAGTTCTTCATGAGTTCCGCTCTCGACGATCTTTCCGTTGGATACGACCAGGATCTCGTCGGCGTTGCGGATCGTAGAAAGCCTGTGGGCGACAACGATTGTGGTCCTGCCTTTCTTTAAAGAGTTCAGGGCTTCCTGTATCAGGGCTTCGGTGGTGTTGTCCAGAGAGCTGGTTGCTTCGTCCAGAATCAGGATCGGAGGATTCTTTAAAAATACCCGGGCAA
>JAFONG010000231.1 GCA_017418585.1 Erysipelotrichaceae bacterium
AAACATGGAAGATACCCTGAAAGAGATCCGTATTGCCTTGCTGGAATCTGATGTAAACTATACTGTTGTCAAGAACTTCCTTGAAAAAGTTAGACTGGAATCCATCGGCCAGGATGTTCTCAATTCGGTAGAACCTGGACAGCTTCTGGTCAAGATTGTCCATGACGAGATCGTAAAACTGCTGGGAGATGAAGACAATTCCCTGCATTTCAATGAATCCGGAATGACTCTGATCATGATTGCCGGTCTTCAGGGAACAGGTAAGACGACACAGGCGGCAAAGCTGGCGAATCTGTTAAAAAAACAGGGCCGAAAACCGATTCTGATCGCAGGCGACATCATCCGTCCGGCCGCCATAGAACAGCTTCAGTCCCTCGGTAAACAAATCAATGTCGAAGTCTATTCGCAGGGGCTTGACGTTCCGGTATTGACACAGATCAAAAACGGTATTTCGCATGCTCATCTGAAAGGCTACGATACCGCGATCATCGATACCGCAGGACGTCTGCAGATCGATGAAGTGCTGATGAAAGAACTGAAGGATATCAAGGATGCCATCCATCCCCAGGAGATCCTTTTAACGGTAGATGCCTTGACCGGTCAGGATATCGTCAATGTCGCCAATGCCTTCAATGATTTACTGGAAGTAAGCGGTCTGATCCTGACGAAATTCGATGGAGATTCCAAGGGCGGTGCGGCACTGTCCGTGAAAGCCGTGACCGGAGTTCCGATCAAGTTCACCGGTACAGGTGAAAAGATCAGCGATATCGAGACTTTCTATCCGGAACGTCTGGCACAAAGGATACTTGGCATGGGAGATGTCGTTTCCTTTGTTGAAAAGGCGCAGGAAGAGATGGATATGAAAAAGGCGGAAGAAACCGCCAACAGACTGATGAAGGGCAAGTTTACCATGGATGACCTGCTGAATTCCATCGAACAGTCGAGAAAACTCGGACCTCTTTCCTCCATCATGAGAATGATGCCGGGAATGTCCGAAATGGCCAATGCGATCAACGATCAGGATGCCGACAGAGAACTGAAATCCATCCGTGCCATCATTCAGTCCATGACAC
This sequence comes from Erysipelotrichaceae bacterium, assembly GCA_017418585.1. GTDB lineage: Bacteria > Bacillota_I > Bacilli_A > Erysipelotrichales > Erysipelotrichaceae > Colivicinus. The sequence continues at coordinate 1,074 of JAFONG010000231.1, forward strand.
CTGAAGAAAGAGAAGATCCGTCCATCATGCGTTCATCTCATAAAAGAAGAATCGCCAGGGGATCAGGTACAAGCGTAGATCAGGTCAATAAGCTTTGCAACCAGTACGAAAAGATGAAGAAGATGTTTAAGAATCTGTCTTCTTTACAGTCGATGTTCAGGATGTAAGATGTGCGGAAGATATCATTTCGGGATCCTTCCCGACAAGAAAGGGAAACAGATCAAAGAAAGAGCAGAAAAACTGAATCTCGTCTACAAGGAAGGCGAGATTTTTCCTAGTGATCAGGTTTTGTGCATCATTCCAATCGAAAACAAGGTTGATCTTGCTTCCATGAAGTGGGGAATCAAAAACAAGACCCTGCAGATCAACGCAAGAGTCGAGTCTTTAAACGACAGGCCTACCTATGAAGAAATCAAGAAAAACCGGTGTGCAGTCATCTGCAACGGCTTCTACGAATGGGATTCCGACAGGAACAAGCACTATGTACGTTTCGATGACGAATACGTCTATCTTGCCTGTATCTTCAACCGCAACAATGAACTTCTGATCATCACCAGAGCAGCAGATCCGGAATTCAGACACATTCATGACCGCATGCCTATCATCATGAATCAGAAAGAAATGCTGAAATACATCCACAACGAAGATACCGTATTCGTTAAAAAGAAACTTAACATAAGCAGTGTAAACGAAGAACTTACATTGTTCTAATCTGTCAAGTAAAAATACTCGACTCCTTATTGATTTTATGTCATCATAGTTGAGTAATCAAAGGAGGAAGAAGATGGTAAAGCTTAGATTAAAGAGAATGGGTGCCAAGAAAGTGCCTTTCTATCGTATCGTTGCTGCTGACGCCAGAGCGCGCAGAGACGGCAGAGATATCGAAATCGTTGGAACCTATGATCCGACAAAACAGCCTGCAATCGTTAACATTGATGAAGAAAAAGTACTGAACTGGTTAAATAAAGGCGCCGTTCCTACCGATACTGTACGCAGTTTACTTTCGAAGAACGGTACAATGAAGAAATTTCTGGAATCAAAGAAAAGCAAATAAATGATCGATCTGGAAAAAGTATTGCTGAACATCGTTAAGCCTTTATGTTCCGACAGCGAATCCGTAACGGTAAAACAGATGGAAAGTCTGAACGCCAACGAACTGCTGCTGTATGTCTATGCGCCTAGCGAAGACATCGCCAGACTGATCGGAAAAAAAGGATTAATGGCTAATTCGATTCGTCAAATGTTACAGGTTGCTTCAAAAATCGAGAACAAGCATATTTCGATCAAGTTTGAGGCTTTATAAGAGATGATTAATCATCTCTTTTTTTATATAATGGAAACATGGAATTTGTTGAAATAGGAAAGATCGTCAATACATTCGGTATCAAAGGCGAACTGAAAGTGGCTGCCTACACGGATTTTATATCAGAGCGTTTCATGAAAGGCTCTGTCGTTTATGTATCCGATGAGCATATTCCTTTTACCGTCAAGTCTTTCAAGGAACACAAGGGTTTTCTGCTTGTTCTGTTCAAGGATAACGAAGACATCAATCTGGTTGAGAAATACAAGAATTCCCTGATATACAAGGCAAAGGAAGATATCAAGCCATTAAAGAAAGGGGAATACTATTTCTCCGATCTGATAGGTCTTGATGTATATGTGAAAGGTGAGCTGAAAGGTAAAGTGCTTAAGGTAGAAGAAGGAATCCGCAACAACAATCTTCGCATCAGGAAGGAAGAAGACGGAAAAGAATGTCTGGTACCGTTCCTGCCGGTGTTCATTGAGAATGTCGATCTGGAAGAAAAACGTATCGATGTGATCAAGATGGATGGTCTTCTATGAAAATAAGAGTTCTGACGCTGTTTAAAGACATGTACGAGGGATTTCTGAATACTTCGATCATTCATAGAATCCTGGAGAAAAAGCTCGCAGAAATAGAAATAATCGATATCAGAGACTATTCTTTTGACAAGCACCGTCATGTGGATGATACGCCATACGGAGGGGGTGCAGGAATGCTGATGAAGGTTGATGTCGTTCATCGCGCCATCAAAGATAACAGCAATGTCAAAACACATGCGATTCTGACTTCTCCTAAGTCGAATCCGTTAAAACAGGAAGATCTGGTCCGTTTGTCCAAAGAGGAAGATATCCTGATCATCTGCGGACATTATGAAGGAATAGACTGCAGGATAGAAAAGTATGTAGACGAGAAAGTCAGTATCGGTGACTATATTCTGACAGGAGGCGAGCTTCCTTCCATGGTTCTGATCGATGGAATTCTGCGTCTTCTGGATGAAGGAATATCATCGGATTCCTTGAAAGAAGAATCATTCAACAACGGTCTGCTGGAATATCC
>JAFONG010000232.1 GCA_017418585.1 Erysipelotrichaceae bacterium
AGTTGGAACTCAGTTCAACGATACCGTCGATTCTGAATGAGAAGTAAGGAGCGCTTCTGAATTCAGACTCGTGGAAGTAGCCGTCGATCAGAGCTTCGGTATCCGGTGTGAATGCAGGATCCGAGAAGGCATCCGCTACCATGGATGTCGGAGCCTGACCGTCGATCGTGAAGGTCGAAGCATCGAAGACATGGAGCGTTCCATCCTTGATCGCAGCGACAGCGGCATCGACAGCTTCTTGTGTTCCTTCAGCGACAGCCTTGCCTAACGGAGTGATTTCGACTGCATCCGTCTTGTAGCCTTCAGACCAGTCGGTCATGATTTCTTCACCATTCTTCCAGCACTGGAAAGCGTAAGTGTAGTATTTCTCCCAGACGTTGCCTGCAGAAGTCAGCGCTACATCCGGTGCAACATCCAGCATCGATACGTTGTAGCCGACAGAGTAGGCAGTGAATCCGTAGGTGTTGTTTTCCATGTTGCCCTGCAGTCTGGAAGGAGCACCCGTGGAGTCTGCGTGCTGACCGATGATGACACAGCCCTTGGACATCAGATCGTCACCGACAGTAGCTTCCGCAGTCAGATCGAACCAGGAGTTCGTATATTCGACATACATCGTTACATCAGGATAAACGGAACGGATACCCAGATAGAAAGCGGTATAGCCGGAAACGACTTCCGCATAAGGGAATGCGCCGACATAACCGACCTTGACTTTGCCTTCTTCATTGAAGTTGGCATCGACCAGTTCGCCGTTGTCAGCCAGTTCCTTGATCTTCATGCCGGCAACAACACCGGAAACATATCTTGATTCATAAGTCTGCGGGAATGCGTTCTTCAGGTTGTTCAGTCCGGAAGGAGCGCCGTTGTCACCCGTCAGAGCGACGAAGGTAACTTCAGGATTCTCGCCTGCAGCCTGCTGCATGAAAGACTGGTGGGCGTAGGAGTTGGAAATAACCAGCGTAGCGCCGTTTTCAACCAGGTCGATCGCCATGTCGTAAGTCGTCTGATCTTCCGGTACGTTGTACTTCCAGATGATCGCCTCATCAGGGATCTCCAGCTTTTTCGCAGCTTCCCGGATACCCAGAATATGCGCATAGGTATAGCCTTCGTTTTCATCGCCGACCAGGATCACGCCGATCTTAGGTCCGTTGTAGCCTTCTTCACCGCCCTCTTCCTTCTTGCCGCAGGCAGTCAGGGAGAAGACCATCAGAAGAACCAGTAAAGCAGTAAACAGTTTTTTCATCTTCTTTCTTCCTTTCTTTGATGAAATGCAAAAAAGCTTCTCAAACAGTGTCTATAAATGATCACTTCAAGAAGACTTCTGCGGGAGCTGATGATGCGTTGCTCCTTCTTTGTAATCCTATCGTTTTTTCAAGGATTACCTAAGAAAGGGAATCCTATCATAGTCCCGGTCTTTACGGCACCGGGGTAGAGACTCCTCCACCATATCTGAAGGATTATACGATAAATTACTTCTTCAGTTTACCACAAAAAACACCTTTCTCACCGACAATCGGACAATATGTCAACTGAAAGCGTTTACCTTTTCCTAAAACAAAAGGCCTTTTCATTCAGGCCTTCCTTTTCTTCTGTAATTGCTTAATGCTTCCTTCAGATATTCATAGCGCAGACGCTTTTCTTCCTTGGCGAAATGTACCTCTCTTGTCTGCGGTAGCGCGTTTTCATAACTCAGCTTTTCAGGCAGAAACTGTTCGCTGGTCAGATCGAAACTGCAGCCGTTTACCACATTGAAGCAGTGGAAGTTCCCGTCCTTCAGATCGACGCCGTAGACTTCTCCCCCGAGAATATCCTGAACCAGAAAGGCCGTGATGGAACACTGACCCAGAGTCCTGTTTTCTTCGCTCCAGTCTTTCCTCATCCTTGGCGCGCAGGTCTCCCTGCACCAGAGTTGACACAGGACATCGTACAGTTCTTTGATGTTGTGAATATCCGGATATTCGGGATGATCGATTCCGATATCATGATCCGAACCGTAGAAACGGTAAACCTTCTCTTCCATGTCTATCGTGTAATCCTTTCAAGGAACAGATCGATCTGTTCCTGGCTCATGCCGGCGTTTTCCAGATATCCTCTGGCATAGAAAGACAGGTCAGCTGTCTCGATGTCACTTCCGTCGTAGACCAGGAATCTCAGCATCTCGTCGATATTCTGCTCCTTGATGATCCGATACTTCAGCGGCTCTTTTGTTTCATTGATCTTGTAGTAGTTGTCGTAAGTCAGCATGTAGTCGTCAACGATGGACCGGTAGTCCGCTCCGGCCAGCGCTTCCACCAGCATGCATACGAATCCCGTTCTGTCCTTTCCCTCCGTACAGTGGATGAGATAAGGCCCTTCCTTTTCGCAAATCTCGATAAATCCCTGAGCGATCTTCTCGGCGAATTCCTGCGAGAGATAGTTCATGTTCAGAGCGATCGGGAAGACATTGCCTTTCTCGTAGAGTTTCAGAAAATAGTCGCAGGAGAAGTCATCCTGAGCGATATACTTTTCTATCTTCTCTTCGTTGTCTGAAAGATTCAGGATCGCATTGACTCCCGCTTCTCTGATCAGATCGTTCACATAGGTAGCTCTGCTGTGCTGGTTGTCACACGGAGATGCGGAACGGTAGATTCTTCCTTCCTTGATGTTACCCGCAACGATGCTGCGGAAATTCGCAAATACCTCATCGCTCGGATAGTCTTTTCTGAAATCCGTATAGTGGATGTCTCTGGCAAGCTGGTTGTCGTAGTATTTGCCTGCCTCTCTTAATATGACCGTAGCCGTGGAGTGATCATTCAGATCGGCCGCCAGCCACAGGCTTTCTCCCCTGGAAGCTTTTAGTCCCGCCTTCTGCCACAGGTCGTCTCCGTAGTTGATCGCCGCCTTGATGTAGTCGTATCCCGGATAGGCAATCAGCAGCGCATCTCCCGCCGGAACATAGTAACCGTTGTAGTAGGGGATGTCTTCCAGCGTATAGCCGTTGGAAAAAACGATATCCACACTGTCTCCGTAATGAAAGCCAAGAGCGTTGAACTCGTCGATGCCGATCTTCAGATAGACTCCTCCGAATTCGCTCTCGTGTTCCGTAGCGAGATCTTTGACTTCAAGCATATCCGGTTCATCCGGCTGAACTTCCTTTTTCTGACATCCCGAGGTCATCGCAATAAGCACGCATGTCAGGATGATGAGTATGTTTTTAATTCCTGTTTTCATAGCATCATTATATCGTTAGAATGATCGTTTCTGTCTCGTTTTGATCAATAAAAGTGTATAGTATATACAATGAAAAACTCGGCCGTACTAAGATATCTGTTTGCCTTAACCCTTTACGGGACGATCGGACTCTTCCTGCATTTCGTTTCCTATTCCAGCGAATTCGTCGTACTGTGCAGAGGTCTTTTCGGTTCTCTGTTTATCTATCTGGTACTTCTTTTCCGGAAAGAAAAGATCGACAGGGAAGCAGTCAGAAAGAGCCTGTTCATGCTGGCGCTGTCGGGAATTGCCCTGGGACTCAACTGGGTCTTCCTGTTTGCGGGTTACCGCTACGGTATCGCTATATCCTCCCTGTGCAACTACATGGCGCCGATTATCGTCGTCGTGATCACTTCCCTGTTCTACAAGGAGAGGATCAACGTGAAGCAGATCCTGTGCATCGTCATGGCTTTCGCAGGCATGCTGCTGATGCTGGGAATATTCGAAGGAAACAGCACTGTCGACATGCGCTGCGTCCTGTACGGATCGCTGGCTGCCGTAGGCTTTGTCATCCTTGTACTGATCAACCGCAGAATACGGGATATTCCTCAGCTGGAAAAGACGCTGATACAGCTTCTCTTCTCCATGCTGGCGGTACTTCCTTATGTCTACTTCAACAACGGTTTCCCGAAACTGTTCGACTTGAGATCGACTTTGCTGGTACTGATGCTTGGATTCCTGCACACGGGCGTTGCCTACATCTTCTACTTCTCATCCATCGATACCCTGCCTGCTCAAAGCATCGCCGTTCTGGGCTATCTGGAACCGGTCATGAATCTTCTCATCGGAGCTCTCATCCTGCACGAAAAGATCGGCATATCCGGCATCCTTGGAGCGCTGCTGATCATTCTGGCATCCATCGGAAACGAAGTATTCGCCGACAAATAAAAAGCACTATTCCGATAGTGCTTTCTTTTCCGGATAGATTGGATCGGTAAACTCCGGATCGTTCCTCTTCTTCCTGATAAAGAAGATCGAATAGATCAGATATGCCGTCACGATAAACGTCTCGGTTACGACAACGAAGTTGAACACTTCAGGCAGATCCTCGCCCAAAGAGAAATTGTACAGACCGTGCAGGAGTATCGGAATCAGTATGCCCAGTACCTTGTAAAGCGTCTTGCCTTCCTTCATCCCCTTGCCGTAGAGTCTTCCCATGATCATTCCGTATCCGACATGACCCATCAGAAAACCTCTGACCAGGATCTGTCCGATATTCGTTTGGAACATGTAAAAGATATCCTCAAAGAGTCCGAATCCCATCGCCGCAATCGCCATGTACGCGATCACATCCAGCCTGGAAACCTTGGCAAGATCCTTTTTGATGAACTTCTTTCCGGTCAGAAACTTCATCGTCTCTTCGACCGTTGCATTCACGACAAACGTTCTAAAAAGCAGATCCACGATCCTGTTCTTCTCGCCAATGCCGGTCAGTCTCCAAAGCAGAACAACAGCCGCATCGGCAAGACCGACAGCAGTCGCGATCAGAACGCCTTGCCAAAGCAGTTTATCGCAGCTCTTACGATAATCCCCGTCATCCTTGTTTTTCCTTAAAAACAGAAACAGCAGAACGGAAGGAATAAACGAAGCCAGCAGTACCAGTACCATGATTGCCATAAATATACCTCTCTTGATC
>JAFONG010000233.1 GCA_017418585.1 Erysipelotrichaceae bacterium
CAAGGAGATGTCGGAAAGCTTCCTTTTGAAGATGAAAGCTTCGACATCGTCCTGTCTCTCAACGGTTTCCACGCTTTTCCGGACAAGGAAGCCGCTTATCGGGAGACTTTCCGCGTACTGAAGAAAGGCGGTGTCTTCTGCGGCTGCTTCTATATTGCCGGGGAGTTCAACCGTACCGACTGGTTCGTCAGAAAGCTGTATGTGCCGAAAGGATTCTTTACGCCTCCGTTTGAGACACGGAGTACCTTAAGACAACGGCTCGAGAAAATGTATGAAAAAGCGGATGTTCACTCCGTGAATGCGGAAGGGATATTCTGCTGCATAAAATAGGAAGATACATAAGTAGAACTTGCTACATTTCAAGTTATAATGAATATATAAAGAAAGAGGAAACGATATGAAACTAGCAATTGGAAATGATCACGTAGCGGTTGAAATGAAAAACGAGATCAAGAAGCATCTTGAAGGAAAAGGCATTGAAGTCATAGATGTCGGTACGAACTCTACGGACCGCTTTGATTATCCGATCAGCGGCTACAAGGTCGCAAAGATGGTGGCTTCAGGTGAAGTGGACGGCGGAGTGCTGATCTGCGGAACAGGTCTGGGCATTTCTTTGGCCGCAAACAAGGTCAAGGGTATCCGCGCCTGCGTCTGTTCGGAACCTTATACGGCCAGACTTTCCAGACAGCACAACAATTCCAACATCATCGCTTTCGGTGCCCGTGTCATCGGCATTGAAATGGCCAAGATGATCGTCGATGAATGGGTGAATGCCGATTTCGAGGGAGACCGTCATCAGAGAAGAGTTGACATGCTGAAGGAAATCGAAGAGACTCAGCATCTGAAAGCGGCTGAATAGACAGTTGAATCTGATCAGAATCACAATGCCCGGTCATATAGATCGGGCATTGTTATGAACGGTCGCGGGTCATCATATATAATGATTTAAAGAATAGATGAAGGAGCGGAAACATGTATCGGGTAGTGGCATTAGATCTGGATGGAACTTTATACAGGGACGACAAGACGATCTCTGAAGAGACGATAAACGAACTGAAAAGGATCAGCGATCTTGGGGTGATCATACTGCCGTCGACCGGCAGGACGCATCTGGAACTATCTGTCCTTCTGGACAGGCTGCCTTTTCTGCGTTATGCGCTGTGCTGCAACGGCGGGGCCGTATACGACTACCTGGAGAGCCGCTACATCTATGAGGAAACGATACCTTACGGTCTGGCTCTGGAGGTTCTGGAATATGTAAAGAAACTGCCGGTCTATGAGACCGCCGTCATAGACGGAAGAAGGATAGGCAAGGGAGATGAAAAGGGAGAAGTCTGCGAATACATCCGCAAGGTTGCGGTAAAGGGAGTTCTGCCTAACATTCAGGGAGTGACCGATGTGAAAGAAGCCTATGCGGAAAGACATCTGGATGCCCAGAAACTGCTTCTGTATCCGGCGGAGAATGCAGACAAGGATGAAGTGATCGCCGACTTAAGATCCGCATTCCCTCAGCTGGAGATATCATCTTCAGGAGCGAAGCTGATCGAAGTGAACATCAAAGGGGTCGATAAAGGAAAGGCCCTGAAAGACTTCTGCAGACTGATGGATATCCCGATTGAAGAAAGCATCGCCTTCGGTGATGCGGAAAACGACATCAGCATGCTGGATGCGGCGGGAATGGCCGTGGTCATGGAAAACGGTACGCCGGAAACCAAGAAACATGCCGACATGATCTGTCCTTCCAACAATGACGACGGCGTACGCAGGGTGATCGAAGAGCTCTGGTAGAAAAACCTTTCTGATCATAATAAAAAGCGGTTCATTCAGGAACCGCTTTTGTTTAACTAAATTCGTATTTCTAGTTCACATCCGTTACGGTCAGTTTCTTTTCAAAGCTGCCGTTAGTGAAATCGATCAGGAAAGCTTCATCGGCCGCAAAGCCGTTCCCGTAGAAATAACCGTCTTCGAACAGATCCATGATGGCGTCTATCTCGCTTTCCGGCGAGAGATTCTCTTCAAAGAATTCCCGCAGCACGTCTTCCTCTTCGCCTTCAGGGCAGCAGGTGAAATCCACGAAATCGCACAGTTCTCCGGAAGCCTCATGGAACTGATGAACGACGGCCTTGAGGTCTTTCAGATCTTCCGTCATTGCGGTCAGTTCGCCACGGAACTGCTCTACCTTGCCTTCCAGGCGCTTGAAATAGTTCAGCCACCAGCTGTTTTCATCATTGACTTCCAGATCCTTTGTATAATCCAGAACATCCGCCAGTCTGTAATTCGGCAGGTCGAAAGCGACTTCAAGATTCTCGAAATAGATCCTGTTTAGCAGCATCTCGTAGAATTCTTCGACGCTGTTTAAAGCCAGAACGGCTTCTTTCTTCAAAGAAACGAAAGCCGTACATCCGCCCGGCGAAAACTGGCCGACCGGATTGACGCTTAGAACCGCTTTCCTGTCGCCACAGAATACTTCAACTTTCACATAGTCGGCCATGGATATGCCTGATTCAAAATCACCGTACATTGTTTTTACCTCTTATCCTGTTACTATCATCATATAGCAGAATAAGGAAAATTGCAGGTGAATCAGCGGAACGGATGTGACAGTACATGCCGATTTCCTGTATGATTAGGGTAAAGACGAGGAGCGGGACATGAAGAACATAACGGTAAACGAAAAGGGACAGTACGTCTGGGAATATGAGTTGAACATGTATGAAAACAGGAATGTCTTTGACATGATCCTGAAGATCCTGACAGGCATTTTTCTTTTCATCGTCATAGCACTGGTGATCATGACTAGTCTGAACGGCATCTTTGACTGGGAAAGCCTGTGGTTTTTTCTGAAGATCGCGGTTCCGATTTTTCTTTTCGTTTATCTGCTGTCGTTTCTTTCTTACAGGTTCTATGCCTACTCGCTCGGCGGCGTCTATCATGTGCGCTTCGAAATGGATGAAGAAGGTATCAACCACATCCCGATGCAAAGGGAACGGGAATATGAACAGAAGGTCGGGATTCTGTCCATGCTGGTAGGACTGTTTACCCGCAATGTCGGACAGGTCGGTTCCGGTTTCTATGTGGCGACTCTGGCAAACGTCTATTCCAGTTTCGATAAAGTCACCAGTGTCAGAGCGGACAGAAAGCACGATCTGATCAACGTCAATTACGTTACCCTTAACAATCAGGTCTATGTCGGCAAGGAAGACTATGATTTTGTCTTTGATTACATCGCTTCCCGCTGTCCGAAGGCAAAGATCGTCGACCGGTAATCATCCGTAAGAAAAAGAGATGAAGCGTCCCAATATTGGTTTCATTTTTTACAATCGGATTCAGTCTAATGAAGGTCTGGATGCAGTTCCCGGAAAGGAAGAACGGCGTTCAGAAGAACATATAAAAGCACGGTTATTAACCGTGCTTTTTTAGAGAGAAACTTTAGCAAGACTATCTGCTGACCAGATCGCAGTTCCTGTCTATCTTTCTGATAACATGTTCTGTCAGTCTGATCGTCTGCTCAATGTCATTGAGATCGGAGGTTTCGATGCAGGAATGAGAGTAACGGAACGGAGCACCGATATCGATGCCGGCAATGCCGTTTCCTTCCAGCTGCATGTAAGCCAGTTCTGTCAGACCGCCGATTCCCGCAACTCTTTGCAGGTTGATGCCGCTTTCTTCGGCGCTTTCTTCATAGAGTCTGACCAGGGACGGATGAGGCATGGTTCCGTTTAATGTTCCTCTGCCATGGAAATTGTACAGGGACATTGCCGGACCTTCTCCAAGTTTTACTTCACCCGTTCCTTTTAAATCCGGCGTATCTGCCGCAACTTCAGCATCCAGACAGATGATCGCATCCGGCTGTACAGCTCTGGCTGCAGTGATTGCGCCTCTGATCGTATACTCTTCCTGAACGGTTCCCGCCAGATAGACATCGCAGTCCGGTGCGTTTTTGCTGAAGAGTCTGGCCAGTTCGATCAGACAGGTACAGGCGATACGGTTGTCAAAGAATGTACCGGAAACGATATCGTTCTGCAGACGGACGAAAGTAGGGTAATAGGTAATGGCATTGCCGATTTTGACGCCCAGATCGAGCACTTCCTTCCTGCTGTAGCAGCCGATATCGATATAGAGTTCCTGATACTTGTCGACCTTATATTTTTCTTCAGCCGAAGTCAGATGGTGCGATTTTACGCCGATCACGCCGGGAACATACCGGTCTTTTGCCTGGACTGCCACTCTTAAGGCTGGCAGCGTTTTTTCCGGAATTCCGCCGACTCTTTCAAAACGGATAAAACCTTCATCCGTGATCGTCTTGACCATCAGACCGGGAGAGTCCATGTGCCCAGTAACGAGAACCTTTTTACTGTGA
>JAFONG010000234.1 GCA_017418585.1 Erysipelotrichaceae bacterium
ACGATATGATCCAGGAAATCGTAGAGGAATCTTTCCAGACAGGGAGCCGTCCATTTCTTGGTCCTGGCGATCTCTTCCATGGCCTTCTTGACATAGCCGCTGTCATCCACGATGATGACGTTCTTCCTGTTTATCGCATAGGCAAAACGGAAATCGTCGTTCTCCATGTTGTTCCGGTCGGGAATCGAAAAAGTTCCGGACAGGGAATTGTAGTTGACATTCGCTTCCGTCGTCAGCATTTCCTTCCGTTCGTTGTCGATCTCCTCGGAAAGCGGGAAGTCTTTCTTTTCCTTTGCCCACTCTTTCCCGTTCAGAACGGCGATCCGGATCTTCCTGCTTTTTCTGTATTCTTCCTTTGTTACCGGCTTTAATGTCTGTTCAATCAGATAGTACATGTTCTTTTCCTCTGCTTTCAGTATAGCATTAAGCTATTCGATCGGCTTACTGACAGGATCGCTTAGCAGCTTTGGATCCTGCAGGATCTTCTCGATCATCGCTACGGACTTGGCGAAATAGAAACCGTCTGCGATTCTTTCATCCAGGGTAACTCCGAATTCGCAGACCTTTCTGACTTCCTGTTTTCCCTTTTCGTTCACGATGATCTCATCTTTGATCTCGCCGATGCTGGTCAGCGAAGAACAGGTTCCGAAATCGGCCAGATTGTGATAGATGGCGCCGCAGCTGATAGAACCCAGATTGGAAATGATCATGCTGGTGAAATAGATGTTGTTGTCGGTAATGGATGCCGGCAGCAGACCGTATCTGCCCAAAAGCTTGATCAGCCCGAAAATAGGCACTCTGACAATATTCGGCAGTTTACCCAGGAAATCTGCAGCCGAGTTTGCTCCTTTTGCTTCCATCTGCGCGGAGCGCAGTTTCTCCACTTTTTCCGCGATCTTTCCGGCAATGGAATCCATGTTGTCGTCCTCTTCGATCGGTATTACCAGCATCAGTTCTTCCGCCTTGTCATCCAAGGCGATCTTGGCGACAAAAGACAGCAGAATATCGTTATGTTCGTACATGTGCCGGTTGGAAATGAAACGGTTCAGCTTCGGCCGGTGATAGATCACTTTGGCGATAGCCGTCATAAAGGCATGGAAATAGGTATATTTCTTCCCTTCCTTCCTGCAGTCTTCCATGTATTTGACCAGTTCGGTAACGTCGATCTTCCGGTCGATGTAGACCTCGTTCTCTTTCCTGGTCGGTTTCAGGTCAATGCAGCACTGCATCAGCGTCGTCACATCCACTCTTATGGCGTCTCTTCTATTCATCGTTTTTCTACCCTCCCGGATATTTAGCACTATTCTAGCACAAAAAAGAAAAAGACCCCGTTTCAGAGGTCTTTCTGTTCATTCGTCACTCAACTAGTAACCGTAGGATACGATGTCCCAGTCGCCTTCCTCGTCGCATACCAGCCACCACTGGTAGTCTTCATACTGATGATCCGCTTCCAGAGTTCCATAGCCTTCCTTCGGCGTATGGAAACTGCTCAGCACTTCAACGGCTCTGGTATATCCGCCTCCGCCTTCCAGAGAATTCAGCCAGGCAAGATTCTCCTCGCTGTTACATTCGTCTCCGGCATATTTTAGACCGTTGAGCTCGACGCCCTTCCAGGAAGCGAACCGGCACTTGATCCTGGTGAACACCTCATCCAGTTCCTCCCTTTCAAACAGTGCGGAATCGCCATATTCCAGAGCGACTTCGGTCTCATTCACTGCGCCCAGATATCCTTCAAACGTAATGCCCTTGTCCATGATCTCTTTCGCGATTTCCTTGTCATTCAGATAACGGATATGCCATGGTTCATAGGCATAGCCGGTAATGTGTTCCTTGCCTTCCAGATAGCGCAGGATGAAGCCGTAGTCGTCCAGTTTCTCATGGATCTTCGCCCAGATCTCAGGATACTGGACCATGTCTTCGTTCTCCACCACATCGACACCGTCGATGATCAGATACAGATCCAGCGCCAGACCGGTATGGTGCTCGGAAAAGCCCGGCGTTGCGACGACTTTCGCCGTATAGTCCGCACCGTATTTTTCCGTGAAGTCATCGACGATCTGCTGCTGGGCGGCAATGCTTCTTCTGGCCGAATCCAGATCCACAAAGATCCCTTCCTTTTCCAGATCTTCCTTCAGAAGCAGATAGGCGTCGTAGGCCCTCTGTTCCACTTCCACGTCATCGCCGATCGAGTTGGTCATATGAACGGTCCGGACCTTGTTCTCCCAGTCCTCAGGCAGAGGATTCAGCTTGTTGACCAGAACAAGATAATCCAGTTCGTAATCATCCGCAGTTTCTTCTTCCTTCTTCTGACATCCCGTCAGGAAACAAAGCAGTACGATTAATATAACAAATACTTTTTTCATTTTTATCCCTCAACTTCCATCATTCGTTATAAACGGAGTTTTCTGTTTTTTTATAGGCCTTCTTCTTCGACAAAGCGGTAGAAGTCCTTTTCTTCCTTCCTGTTCTTCTCGGATACCGTTCCTACCGGCATGGCATAGAAGATGAATTCCTCTTCCCCGTCCAGAGAGAACTTTTCATTGCAAAGGGATTCCACAACGGCTCCGATCGCACATCCTCCCAGACCGATCGAGGTTGCCGCCAGATAGATGTTCTCGGTCACATGTCCGGCATCGGCCATGTTCATCCTGTGCGCATAGATCCCGTATCGCCATTCCGCCCGGTAGCACACGTAGCTGAAATAGAACACGACGTTCGCCTTGGCCGCCCAGACCTGTCCTTCCAGAGATTTCGAAATGAAATCCTTCAGATCGTCCTCTTCCTTCAGACACTCGATGCGATGTCCCATCGGCAGATAGTGGTAGAGTCCGTTCTTTAGACCTTCCACATCCTTGACTGTCATGTATACCTCAAAAGGATGCCTTGCCCCTCCGCAGGGAACCGTCCTTAAAGTTGCATAGGACTTTCCTCTGATCTCCTTGACACCCTGACAGCACCACAGCAGATAGGACAGCTGCAGCAGGTTCATCTTCTCCTGGGTAAATACGCGGTGCGACTGTCTGGAGTTGATCACATGCAGGAAATCGTTGTCGATATCTAAATTCTCAAAATCCAGCGGCAGCGGAAGAGATGTTTCGCACATCGGCTCCTTCACCAGCGGAGGCTGAGGCTTCTTCAGCTCCTGGTCGGTCAGATACCCTTCCGCATACGGATAAGCCGGATGCATGATCCGTCTTCCTTCCTTCATGGCCTTTAAGATCTCTTCCTGATTCATCATTCATACCTCTCTTTGCTAGCAGTTTCCGGTATAGACATATTCCAGCTCTTCCCTGGCGATCTTTGCCAGTTCATAGACTTTCTTCACATCCGTCGCTTTCCTGTCTGTCATATGGAAACACGGGAAGAAACGCGATACATGCAGCGGAACGCTTCTGCCGTTTTCCAGAGACGCGATCCATTTCGAGATCTCTCTCATCTCTTCGACGGAATCGTTCTCTCCCGGGACGATCAGTGTCGTCAGTTCGACGTGACAGTGCTTCACCGCTTCTTCGATGAAATCCATCGTCTGTCTGCGGTTTCCCTTCAGCACTACCGCATAATATTCGTCGCTGAATCCCTTAAGGTCGATGTTCATCGCATCGATGTAGGGAATGATCTCTTCCAGGATGGCAGGCTCGGCCGTACCGTTGCTTACAAGGACGTTCTTCATTCCGGCTTCCTTCACCAGCCTTGCGCAATCCCTGACATACTCGTAACCGATCAAAGGTTCATTGTAGGTATAGGCGACGCCGATGTTACCCTGATCCTTATATTTCAAGGCGATCTTTACGAGTTCTTCCGGCGAAACATAGGTGGCTATTTGCGCCATATCGGCAACTTCCTTCGACCAGGAGATCTCGCTGTTCTGGCAGAACGGACAGCGGATGTTGCAGCCGAAACTGCCCACGGAGATGATCATTGATCCGGGGTAGAATCTTCTCAACGGTTTCTTCTCAATCGGATCCAGCGCAAGGGAAGTGATCTTTCCGTAGTTGTAGGGAACGACTTTTCCGTCTTTGCAGGTCCTGGCCTTGCAGAAGCCCAGGCCGCCTTCTTTTATTTCACAGTGTCTGAAACAGACTTTACAGACTGCCATCCCGTTTCCTTTCTAGAAGTGCCTGATCACTTCAAAACGCTGCAGCGTATAGTCTTCGTCTTTTCCGATGCCGCCTTTCTTTCTGGCAATGTCGATCTGTTCCTCAACCGTATCGACACCGTCGAGATCCGGCAGCAGCAGTCCTCTTCTCTCGCCGCAGCTGACGATGACGCCGTAGCGTTTCACATCCAGTTCATCAGGCGAAGAAACATCTTCCGTCTCGCCCAAAACATCCACGCTGATTTCCAGATCCTTCAGTTCATCTTCACTTACGGGAGAGAAACGCGGATCTCTGGAACAGGCACTTACCGCATTGGCGATGATTTCCTGAGCGACATTCTTCCTTGTCGGAGCTATCGTGCCGATGCATCCTCTTAAGAGTCCTTCCTTGTGGATGGATACGAATGTTCCCGCTCTTCTGCCTGTCAGTTCTTCATCGATGTCTTCAGGTATCGGCAGATATCGGCGGTGCAGGACATAGTAATCTACCGCCTGATAGGCCAGCCGGACATAGGCATCGGAATTCTCTCTTCTTTTCAGGATCTCGGCTTCTCTTTTCTTCTCGTACCGGAAAAGGAAGTTTCTTTCTTCGTCCTTTCCTTGCGGATAGAAGGTGCAGATCCCGTATCCGACGCCCGTTACGTCTTCATGGGACAAAGCTTCGGCTCTGACTGAAAGAGAGTCGAA
>JAFONG010000235.1 GCA_017418585.1 Erysipelotrichaceae bacterium
CAGAAACAGGAGATCATGGCTAGACCTTACAGGCAAAGAAGGATCAAACATTTTCCGGATCACTGGACTTTTTCTGCGGACGATAATGAAAGCGTAAAAGAAGAGATCGTCATGAGCCTCGATGAATATGAAACGATCCGTCTGATCGATCACGAAGGAAAGACGCAGGAAGAGTGTGCTTTAAGCATGGATGTAGCCAGAACGACGGTCACGGCCATCTACGACAGTGCCAGAAGGAAATTGTCGGGAATGCTTGTGGAAGGCAGACCCATACGCATCAGCGGAGGTGTCTATTGCCTGTCTTCTGACCAGAATCATTCAATCAAAAGGAAGGAACAGAATATGAAGCGTATTGCGGTAACTTACGAAAACGGAACGGTAGGACAGCATTTTGGACATACGGAAGAGTTCAAACTTTATGATGTAGAAGCAGGAAAGATCGTTAACGAACAGGTCATCTCCACCAACGGAGAGGGACACGGCATGCTGGCGGGAGTGCTGAAGGAAGCCCGGGCAGATATCCTGATCTGTGGCGGTATCGGCATGGGAGCCAGAATGGCATTGCAGGAAGCAGGTATCGTACTTATCCCTGGAACACAGGGAGCAGCCGACGAGGTCGTCAACGCATATTTGAACGATAAGCTGCAATATGACCCTAACGAGACCTGCCATCATCACGATCATGAAGAAGGTCACGATTGTCATCACGGGAATGGCTGCGAAGGACATTGTGCGAATTAGATCTCTTTCTTTCAAGATGATCTGACAGATGACCGAATAAAGACTCGGATCCTTCGAATATGATAGAATAATACTGCATCGGAGGACAGTGTGCCGTAGCACAGGGGATCGCAGATAGATATCTGCAGGCCGCCTGTCAGATAAGATGTCGGGTGAGCCCGGAAGAAGCGTGTTTTCTTGCCGGACTTTTTTATTACCGGCTGACAGGAGGTATGTATGATGAAGAAAACGAAAGTAGAACTGATCCCCCTTACGGAGGATGACAAGGAGCAGTTTATCAAAGACAATCAGTGGGCTTTCAAGTATGGAGCTACTGAAGAGTTCGGTAAAAGAGATGATCATTTTGAAGAGGAAGGAGAGATCATATCCAGAAGGACCATCGAACAGTCCATCGATCAGGGAGAAGCATACAGGATCATGTCTAACGGCAGCAAAGTCGGAGGAGTGATCATCAGGACCAAAAAAGACCGGGGCGATCTTGATATTCTGTTCGTCGATCCGGATGTGCACAGTAAAGGGATAGGATACGCAGCCTGGTGTGAAGTCGAAAAACTGCATCCGGAAGTCAAAGTCTGGGAAACGGTTACCCCGTACTTTGAAACGCGGAACATCCATTTCTATGTCAACCGCTGTGGATTTCATATCGTTGAATTCTTCAATACCCATCATCCCGATCCCGACGATCCGGATCAGGATGAAGATACAGCCGGACAGTTTCCGGATGGGATGTTTCGATTTGAGAAACATATTCTATAGATCGGTTTCCCATTTTACATACGGCTGAGCCCGGGAAGATTCAAATATTCTCCGGTGATGATCAGGGATCTGCCTGAACTGCCGTCAATTGCACAAAATAAAACAAAGGATCTGTTATCTAAACAGATCCTTTTTCTTATGACTGAACTTGTTTTGTATAATAAAAGAAACAGATAAAGGTATAAAGGACCAATACCGGGCTCCGTTATCGAAATGACAGATCAGGC
>JAFONG010000037.1 GCA_017418585.1 Erysipelotrichaceae bacterium
CTTTCGTATCTTTCCGTATTCAAAACCGACAGCATGTATTCATACGGTGTCAGACTGATTCCCTTGACCAGGGATTCGAATACGGCTGTCGACTGACCGGAAGCCAGCTGTACACCTTTGCGGTCAAAGGATGCGTGATAGGTGTTGTGACGTGAATTGACGTTCCAGAAGACTACATTGGGCATGTCGTAGCCGTTTTCTTCAAACTGTTTCTTCATCAGGTCATAGAACAGCCAGTCGCCGCTGACGCATCTGTCGATCTCCATGTCGGTGATAACGACGATGGATGAAGGCATTTCCTCTTTCGGGGTCCTGTATTTGACTGCCGTATACAGCAGCAGTCTGAAAGCCGCTTCAAGATTCGTGTTCATCGCCCAGCTGGCGCTCTGGATGTATCTGATTCTTTCAAAAAGGTTTTCGCCTTTGATGGTTACCAGTTCCGGTCTTTCAGAGAAAGTCATGAAGGTATAGGCGAAAGGACCTTTGTTTCTTTCGGCGAAATACATCGCCAGACCGACGGAAGTAGCCATCGGCCTTCCGTACATCGAACCGGAAACATCGGCCATGACCAGAAAGCTGTTTTCTCCTTCCACATAATTCGGCAGGGCCTTCCACTGTTCCTCAAGAACCTTGTCTACGCCGTTTGACTGATTAAGATACTTCTCAACAATATCGTAAGGATAAAGAACGGAAGAATTGATTTTCTCTTCGCCCTTTTCAACCTTGTTCAGGAAATCGCTGAAACGTTCTTCGTCACGACGTCTGAAGGCGTTACGATAGTTGTTCATGGCCTTGGAAGGGACTTCCGGATAGACGATATCTCCGAAACGATTCGCCGACATGTCTACTTCAACAACATTCAGATAGTTACGTAAAGCCGCAAGGGTTTTACGGTATTCCTTTTCGGTCATGTTGAACTTCCTGGCAAGGAATCTTCCTTTCATGACTGTCTCCCTGTTGGAAGTGTTGACGGACGGCAGCCATTTCGCCAGCAGGGATACCGGTTTCATTTCCTTCATGTTAGCCAGGTCTTCATCCAGCTGTTTCTTCAGCAGCACAACGATCTCATCGGCTGCGCTGTCCAGCAGATAAACCAGGTCATCCCATCTTCCGTAATCGGCAACGTATTCCAGATTCTTTCTGAAGATTTCAGGATAGTTTTCTGCCAGATACTTCAGCATCAGCCTGCCGCTGCGTCTTTCACCCAGACCGCCTCTGATGTCTCTGGTATAGAAAGCCAGTTTTGTTGCAAGGAGTCTGTCCTCAACCATGGCTTTGGCGAACAGTTCAATGATTTCCTTATCTTCTCTTTCACGCATTGCACCGGAGATCGCAAAAAGGTCAAGCAGGGCATCTGATGTGCTGTTTAAAGCCAGTGCATCGTTTTCGGTTAAAGTATAGTTCTGTTCCTTTTTGATGTTATCTAATAAAGCCATGGTCATTACCTCCTTATAATTCACTTACACGGCACTTCCGGGCATTGCGTTATCCCGGGTTTCTTTACTGGTGCAAAAGTTTGCTGCAAGTGCCGTTAGACAAGATGCTCTTTTTTCGTTTTGTAGACGAGACAGATATTGCTGTAAGCATCTTTGTTTTCTTTGACAAGACGTTTTATGAGTACAGGATTCGAACCTGCATTGCCTGACTTCAAGTCAGGCGCACACCATTGGGCTGATCTCTAAAGATTGCTGTTAACGTCTTTAATACTAGACACCTTTTTTAACGGTTATGAGTCGTTCTGAATTTGATTGCTGTGGGTGTCTAACCAGACACATTTTTCACTACGCTCCAGAGGGAGC
>JAFONG010000236.1 GCA_017418585.1 Erysipelotrichaceae bacterium
CCTGAAAGACAACGAAGCTCTGATCAAGGCTGAATACTCCATGATTTCGTCGGGAACGGAACTGTCCCGGGCATTCGGCCTGAAGAAAGGTTTTTCTTATCCGGTAAGACCCGGCTATTGCATGGTGGGCAGGATACTGAAAAAAGGAAAGGATATCAAGGCGGAAAAGGGCGATCTGGTATTCGTGAATGCACCGCACGCATCCTTAGTCAGAAGGACACACGGGAACACGGTTCAGGGACCTCTGATCTTCAGACTTCCGCAGGGTATCGATCCGATCGAAGCCACGGCAATCAATCTGCTGCTGGTAGCGATACAGGGCGTCAATCTCAGCAATGCAAAACTGGGCGATCGTGTCGGGGTCTTCGGTCTGGGCAATATCGGCATTCTGGTTGCCTGCATGTACAAGAAACTCGGCTGCAGGGTCATCGGTATCGATCCGGTGAAAGAGAGATGCGATCTGGCTGCCCTGATGGGTATCGAGAAGACCGTCTGCGCGGATGATCCGAAAGAAGCGATCAGTTCCCTGACGGACGGCAAGGGTCTGGACACCAGTATCGATGTGACCGGTCTTTCCCAGGTTATCATCCATTGCGTTGAGAATACGGGAAACTATGGCGAAGTGATCCTGCTTGGATCACCAAGGCAGTCTTTTGAGTGCGATGTCACACCGCTTCTGTCCATGGTCCACATGAAGGATCTGACCGTAAAAGGTGCCTTTAACAACACCACTCCGGTAGAAGCCGTATCCGGATCCAGGAATTCGCTGGAAAACAACCTGCAGAAGGTCTGCGAGCTGATCATGAACAAGGATATCGATATTTCAAAGCTGATTACTAAAGTGATAGATCCGAAGGACTGTGAGCAGGCTTACTACGATCTTATGTATAACAAGGATAAGGTCAATCTGATCGTCTTTGACTGGAGGAACTACTAGATGAAGGCCTGGGAAAAGTACTTTGAAGAACTGGAAAAAGTAACAAGGAAGATTAAGGAAACGCAGCAGGAGAATATCATGAAAGCCGCAGAGATCCTTGCCGATACGACAGAAAAGGAAGGCATCATCTACGGTTTTGGAACAGGTCATTCTCATCTGGTGGCGGACGACGCCTTCTGGAGAGCCGCAACACCGGCCAACTACTGCGCCCTTCTGGAACCGAGCGCTTCCGGAAACCAGGAAATCACTAAATCCTACTACATAGAAAATACCTACGGCATCGGGAAACTGATCGTCGACTATCACCGCATTACACCGAACGACTGCATGATCATCATTTCCAACAGCGGAAACAACATCGCACCTGTGGATGCGGCATTAAGAGCGAAAGAGAAGGGCATTCCCGTCATAGGGATCACTGCCGTAGAATACTCCGATTATCTGACCTGTAAGCACAGGGACGGCGTTAAACTGAAAGATGTCGCGGATGTTGTGCTGGACAACTGTTCTCTGATCGGAGACGCTGCCGTGCAGATCGATGGCTTTCCGATGAAAGTCGGATCTACATCAACCATACCAAACATCTATCTGCAGAACGCCATCCTGACACAGATGGTGGAGATCCTGGTTCAGAGGGGATTTGAACCAGACGTCTATTACAACGGCCATCTGGCATTCATGGACGAGAACTGCGCAGAGCATAACGAGAAACTTGTGGAGAAGTATTTCTATAGAATCAGGAACCTGTAATGGCGAAAAGCGTTTTACTGACAGAAGGGAATATCCGTAAACAGATCCTGGCCTTCTCATGGCCGGTCTTTCTTTCGATGATCTTTTCGGAACTCTACAACATCACCAACTCGATGATCGTAGGAAACTACGTGTCTTTAGAAGCCCTGAGTGCAGTAAGCGCCTGTACCTGGATCTGCAATATTTTCAATTATACTTTCTACGGTCTGGGAATGGGTGCCGGAATTCTGATTGCCAGATACTACGGCGCAGGAGACATGAAGAACCTGAAAAGATCCCTGGATACCTCGGTTGCTTTCGCTCTGGTTGGAGGGCTTGCCCTGACTGTCTTATCGGAGATGTTCCTGCCGTTTCTAATGAAACTGTGCAACATCGGTCCCGACCTGTATGCGAATGCCTTGTCTTATCTGAGAGTATATCTGATCGGCAATACCGCCGTATTGACCAGCCAGATGTGTTTCTTCATTCTAAAGAGTTTCGGAGATACGAAACACCAGTTCTACTATTCCGTCATCTCTTCCATCATCAATATCATTCTCGGACTGATCTTTGTCAGGGTGTTCCATATGAACGTGATCGGTACGGCACTTGCCACGATCATCTCCCAGTATGCGACGGACTATCTGGCTTTACGTCTGATGTTCCACTATGACGGGATCAATTTCGATATCCGGAACATGGATCTGAGTCTGAAGGTCGTAGCGGATATCTGTATTCTGGGCATTCCTGCCGGATTCCAGAACATGCTGATC
Organism: Erysipelotrichaceae bacterium; assembly: GCA_017418585.1. GTDB lineage: Bacteria > Bacillota_I > Bacilli_A > Erysipelotrichales > Erysipelotrichaceae > Colivicinus. The sequence goes on from JAFONG010000236.1 coordinate 2,440, forward strand.
GCCATCAGTTCGGTCATGGTGCAGTCTTTCATCAACCGTTTCCCGAACGAGGTCATAGCCGGTATCGGCGTAGCGGAAAAGGTCGGCAACTGGGCACAGCTGGCTTCGGTGTCCATATCCAGCGCCACGATGTCGATGGTTGCCCAGAACATGGGTGCAGAGAAATACGACCGGGTACAGGAATCGATCAGGGAAAGCGCGATCCTTTCCTCTTTCTTTACCGTTCTCTCGATTGCGCTTATCATGGCTCTGGCTCCATGGCTGGTAGGAAGATTCAACGAATCTCCGGAAGTGATCTATTACGGCACCCGGATGATCCGCTTCTCCAATTTCGGCATGTTCTTTGCATCGCTGTCGCATGTCTACAACGGCGCCAACAGAGGAGCGGGCAACGTCCGTATTCCGATGTACATCGCCATCTTCTGTCAATGCATATGCAAGTATCTGTTTGTCTGGCTTGGACTGATGTTCTTCTACGACGTGCATGTTCTTTATCTGGGAACGGCTTTCGGTTTTGTGATGGCGGGAACGATGGCGACCCTCTACTTCTACAGATCCCAATGGACGCTGGAACACCAGTTAAGAAAATGAAGAAAGGCGATCACGCCTTTTTCTTTTTTACCGGTATGTTTTTTATGAGAGACAACTGTGATAAGATAAATATATAGATATAGAAAGTATAATCGGAAAAGGAGGATTCAGATGAAAAAGAGAATCGCATCGGTTTTTGTTCTATCATTGGCATTGCTCTTATGTTTGTCCGGCTGTAAGAAAACAGAAGAAAAGACCGGATACGACCTGTCCGGTAAGACTTACTACAATACCGTCGACGAATTCGGAAACGAGGAGCATTCCAAGGTCTGGTTCGGCAAGGACGGAAGTTTTGTCCTGAAAGACAACTATTCCGGAGGATTCATTGAAAGCAGCGGCACATGGTCGGTCAGTGAGAATGTTGCTACGCTGGAAATAACGGATACCGGCAAGAAGATTATTTTTGAAATCGTGGATGAAGATACGCTGAAACTGAAAACTACCCTGATGGGTTCCGTGCAGGATCAGATCTTCTCGACGACCGAGACGAAAGGTTCTTCGGGTTCTTCATCGGACAGCGGCTTCACTTATACAAGCTACTACAACACCTCTCAAAGCAGCAGCAAGGTTTCCCGTGCAGAAATCCATTCCGATGGAAGCTTTACTTTCATCGATCAGAACGACTTTAGCATTACCGAGATCAACGGTACATATGTCAAGGACGGAGACGTAATGAAGATGAGCGGAACGGCCGCAAGCACGAAATACGATTTTGAATTCCTGATCAAGAGCGACGGCACGCTGGTACTGCAGAACGATATCGGCGTATCCGCAACGGGAGACATCTTCTCCAAAGATTACAAGCCGTCGGAAAAGGTACCGTGCACCGGTCTGACTTCCCTCTACAACAATTACTGGGCAACCGAAGGCGTCAAGAACTACGATCTGGAAGTCAAGGCGACACCTGCGAATACCACGGATGTCATCACTTATACGGTCGAAGACGAGAAGGTCGTTACGGTAAGTGCGGATGGAAAGGCTTCAACGGTATCCCCGGGCAAGACCAAGATCCATATCAAGTGCGGCGAGATCGAGAGAGTCGTGGGATTCGAAACCAGAGCGAAGGGACCGTCTTCCATCAGTTTCGACGAGAATCCGGTTTATCTCTACCTGAACAACTCGGCCAAGATCAAGGCCAAGGCTTTACCGGAAACGGCAGACCAGACTTTGACCTACGAATCGTCCGACAAGAGCATCGTCACGGTCGACAAGGACGGAAACCTGTTTGGCGTATCCCCGGGCAATGCGGAGGTAACGGTCAAGGCAGTCAATGGAACTTCAGCAGTATGCAAGGTCTGCGTAGAAGGAGAAACGGTCGTTTTCGAAATTGACACCAGCGTCAGTGTAAAAGCGGCAAGTGGAGCCCTGATTCCGTTCAAGGCTTATCTGATTGCCTGTTATGACGGCACAGTCAACAAGCAGGATGTAACGGATTACGTCGACTTCCATACCGCCTATACTTCAGCACTGACTTTGAAATCACCGGGTTATCTTTGTGCGTCAGGTGCGATTTATGATACATTCGATTGCCCGTTCTATTTCGAATTCTCTGACGGAAGCTCGCTGCATATCGTTTCCGATACCTACTACATTCACATCGAGAAGTAAAAGACAATAAAAAAAGAAAACCTCCTGAACAGGAGGTTTTCATATTCCCGTGTTTATCCCAGATTGGTTTTCAGGATGGCTTTCAGATCCGAAATGCCGTCATGACCCGACTGCAGCAGTTCTTCGATCGAAGGGTCACCGGCTTCTCTGACTGCCAGGATCTGCAAGATCATCGCCAGGTTGACGCCGGTAATGACCTGTACCTTATCATTTTCCATATCTTCACCCAGGACTCTGGCCATGCAGTTGCAAGGCGAACCGAACAGCATGTCGCAGAACACGACGACGCCGTCTCCGGTATCGACTTCCTTGACCGCTTCCTTCAGTACATCGACAAACTCGTCCGGATTATCTTCAGCCGAAAGACAGCAGGCCTTCATCTGTGCTTGTTCACCGAAAAACAGCTTTGAAGTCTCTAGGATGCCCTGAGCCATAGGACCGTGGCTGGTAATAATTATGCCTTTCATATGATTCCTCCATTACTTACTATAAGTATAACATTTCCGGGTGCTATAATGAATTTAACAGGAGAAAGAGAGGGATCATATGGATATTAAAAAGGCCTATTTTGAACTGATCAAGGATAGAGTTTCCGATGCTTACGAGAAACAGAAAGATCAGATCAAAGCAGTCGCTGAAATGTTTTCTTCATGCATGGAGAACATGGGCGTCGTTCAGCTGTTCGGCGTAAGACACGGAGAAGAATTCGTAAACGAACTGAACTACAGAGCCGGAGGCATTGCGCCGTTTCACGGACTGAAGCTGAAAGAACTGGTTCTGAAGGAACTGCTGAAACAGGACGAGATCGATTCCGGTGAAGTATACAGCGATCTGAGCGTAATCGACAAGTTCGCCCGGATCTACGATCTGGATGACAGGGACATGTACTGTCTGGTGAGCTTCTACGGCAATGAGCCGCTGATCGTTGAACTGGCAAGAAGAGCCAAGGAAAAGGGACAGAAAGTCGTAGCTGTCGTAAACAGAAAATCCTACGACAAATATGGCGGAAAACTGCTGGATTATGCCGATCTGTATCTGGACATGGATGCGGATGAACCGGATCTGGCTCTGGATATCGACGGAGTAAAAACGGGCCAGCTGTCTTCGACGGTATGCAACGTGATTGCCCAGATGATCACGGCCGAAGTCTACAACAGCTTCGTATCGAAAGGTAAGGAAGCACCTGTTCTTTTGTCTGCCAACATCAAGGGTGCCGACATCCACAACAACTCGCTTACCGATCCGTATGGAAGGAGGGTCAGATAATGATAGACGCTTTAAGGTTTAAAGACGAGATTTCTGCACTTCTCGATCATCTGTATGAATCCCAGAAAGACAATCTGGAAGCCGTGGCACAGGCCATGAAGGAATGCATCGAAGCGGGAGGCGTCGTTCATGTCTTCGGTTCCGGACATTCCGTAGGTCTGGGTATCGACATCAAGAACAGGACAGGAGCTCTGGTTCCGATTCACATCATGGAGATGTCCGACTTCGTCACCAAGGGAGGCGTTCCGGTAGATGAATTCATGGACAAGAAGAATATCTTCGAAAGAAAGCCGGGTGTCGCAAACAAACTGTATGATCTCTATGACATCAGGCCTCAGGATATTTTCTTTGTCATATCCAATTCAGGCATCAACGGCATTGTCATCGACATCGCCGATCTGGCCAAGAGAAACGGACATAAAGTCGTCATCATCACTTCCATGAAGCATACGCTTGCCGAAGAACCGAGACATCCTTCCGGCAAGAAGCTGTATGAATTCGGAGACATCGTCATCGACAACTGCGGTCCGCATGGGGATGCGCTGATCGAAACGGACGGTGTGGCAAAAGTCTGTTCCGTTTCTTCCATCTGCAACAACTGCATCGCTCAGGCGCTGGCTGCCAGAACGGTGGAACTGCTCAAGGAAGACGGTTTTGAACTACCGATCCTGACAGGCGATAAGAAGCACGATGAAGAACTGATCAAGAAATACGAAGGGAGAGCATAAACATGTTATTTGAATACGGTGACAGGATCCTTGAGGTCATTCAGAAAGCGGAAGAAACAAACAAGGATACGATCAGACTGCTGGCGGAGAAATTCGCCGAGAACATCGAAAACGACAAGATCATCCATACATTCGGTACGGGGCATTCCCATATGCTGGGAATCGAACTGTTCGCAAGAGCGGGCGGACTGGGCAATGTCGATGCGATGCTGGATCCGGATACCCTGACTTCTTTCGGTGCACAGCG
>JAFONG010000237.1 GCA_017418585.1 Erysipelotrichaceae bacterium
ACGGACATAGGCATATGGACGACGTTCATTTTTTCCAGTTCATACAGTTCGAAATCGGCAGCCGAGTCTGTTGCGATGATTACCATAAACGATACCTCCTCGTGATTATTCTAATTATAGATCATTTTTATTATTCGAATGAAAAGGATGATCCCTTCGGACGGATTGGTTTTATGTGGCTTAAGTGATACAATTTTGCATTGTGAGGTTGATGTTATGAATGAGACGATCATAAAAACAATTGCTGATGAACTCAAGATCAGTATCAGACAGGTATCCGTTGTATTGGAGATGCTTGAAAATGGCGATACCGTTCCTTTTATTGCCCGATACAGAAAAGAGGCGACAGGAGCTCTGGATGAAGAGCAGATCCTGTTCATCGAGAAGCAGTACCGTTATGAGCTGAATCTGAGTGAGAGAAAAGAGAGCGTTCTTTCTCTGATTGAGACGCAGGGCAAACTGACGGATGAATTGAGAGATCAGATCAACGCCTGTACGAAGCTTTCGCAGGTCGAGGATCTTTATAAACCGTATAAGCAGAAGAAAAAGACCAGGGCGGCCATGGCTATCAAGAAGGGTCTGGAACCTTTGAGTGTCTATCTGCTGTCTTTACCGAAGAATGCGGAAATCGAGAAAGAAGCGGAGAAATACCTGAATGAGGAAGTCAAGACCGTTGAGGAAGCGATACAGGGTGCCAAGGACATCATTGCGGAGAACGTCTCGGACAACGCCAAGCTGAGATGGCAGTTCAAGGATCTGATCGTCAAGTCCGGAGCGATTGTAACAAAACTCAAGAAAGATGCTGTAGATGAGAAGAAAGTCTATGAGATGTACTACGACTATTCCGAAAAGATCAGCAGCATCGCCGATCACAGAGTCATGGCAATCGACAGAGCCGAGAAGGAGAAGGTCATTGCCGTATCTTTATCCTATGATCTGGAGCATATCAAGGATCTGGCACACCGTTTCTATATAAAGGACAGCATTTCCGATGTGGAAGACATCGTCAAAGATGCGATCGACGACGGCATCGACAGGCTGTTCATGCCATCGATCGAAAACGAGATCAGAAGCGATCTTTCCGAAAGAGCGCACAATACTTCCATCGAAGTCTTCTCCATGAATGTCGAGAAGCTTCTTTCCCAGGCTCCGTTAAAGGGCAGAGTCGTTCTGGGCTTTGACCCGGGATACTACAACGGATGCAAGCTGGCTGTCCTGGATGAGACAGGAAAGATGCTGACGGTGGATAAGATCTATCCGTTCAGAAAGGATGGAGAGATCGACAGGAGCAAGGCAAAACTCCTGTCCTTGATCAGGAAATATGACGTCAAGATCATTGCCATAGGCAACGGAACAGCCAGCAGAGAAAGCGAAAAACTGGTTGCGGAAGTGATCCACGAGAATAAGCTGGATGTGTCCTATGCCATCGTATCCGAAGCGGGTGCGTCCGTCTGGTCGGCGCAGGAAGAAGCCAGAAAGGAATTCCCTGATCTGGCGGTAGAGGAAAGATCTGCCGTATCGATCGGCAGAAGACTGCTGGACCCTCTGGCTGAGCTGATCAAGATCGATCCGAAAGCCATCGGCGTCGGACAGTATCAGCACGACCTTCCGGAGAAAGCCTTGAACGAGAGACTGGATGAGGCGATGATGAAGGTCGTCAACAGGGTAGGTGCGGATGTCAATACGGCTTCCGTTGAACTCCTTGAACACATTTCCGGTTTAAACAAGGGAATAGCCTCCGAGATCATCAACTACCGCAACAGCAACGGCAGATTCAAAAACCGTAAAGAATTCCTGAACGTCAAGAAGCTGGGAGCCAAGGCTTTTGAACAGTGTGCCGGTTTCTTAAGAATAACGGACGGGGAAGAAGTCTTGGATGCGACAAACATTCATCCGGAGTCCTATGATGCCGCAAAACAGATCATGAAGGTATCTCATATTGAAAAACTGGGAGATCCTGGCATTCATTTCGACGAAGAAGCCATCGGCAAACTCAATATCGATGCCTATACCCTGCAGGATATCAAGGACTGCATTACGATGCCTTTAAGAGACTACCGGGATCAGTTCGATTCCGCCATTCTGAAATCCGATGTCCTGGAACTCAATGATCTCAAGAAAGGCGATGAACTTTCAGGTACGGTAAGAAATGTCGTCGACTTCGGCGCATTCATCGATATCGGTCTGCACGATGACGGTCTGGTGCATGTCTCCAGGATGTCGATGAAACACGTCAGTCATCCAAGCGAGATCGTAGGGGTAGGAGATATCGTCAAGGTCTATGTTTATGATGTAGACGAAGTGAAACAAAGGGTACAGCTCTCCCTTTTGCCTCTGGATGTCCTGGCAAAAAGAGATGCGGAAAAGAAGGAATTCCGTTCCCGCAAAAAAGCCTACAACCGTCCATATCATAAGGAAGAGAAAAAGGAAGAACCGATCTCCGAAGAAGAGGCCATGAAACGTCTTCTGGAGAGATTCGGCAGCAGACATTGAAAGATAAAGACAATTGTTATAGAATAACACTAAATACTTGGAAACAGACCAGTAGTCGGGTCAGAATCCGATAGAGAGACCGGGAGGATGGAAACCGGTTGGGCGAGATCCGATGAATTCACTGTGGAGTAGGTCTTCTGAAAACAGTAGGAAGATCCGGTCATGCCGTTAAAGCAATGAGATCATTTCAAATGATGAAGTAAGGTGGTAACACGATAAAGTCGTCCTTAGGGATGGCTTTTTGTTTTTAGGGGGTATCAGTATGGAGAAGGATAACAGGATGGAGAGACGATTTGGTTTTCCGACCGCTTTAGCTATGGTGGTTGGCATCGTCATCGGATCAGGCATCTTTTTTAAGGCTGTCAAGGTGCTGAAACTGACGGGAGGCAACATGAAGGATGCGATGATCGTCATTGCCGCCGTAGGCTGCATCTGCATGGTCTGCTCGCTGTTTTTTGCCAAGATGGGAAGAGAGTATGCCCATTGCAACGGTCTGGTGGACTATGCGGAAGCGACTCTGGGTAAGACCTACGGTTATCTGATGGGATGGTTTCTGGCAATGTTCTACTATCCGATTATCGGAGCGACACTAAGCTACATCGCGGCGAGCTACGTATCCATGATGTTCGGTCTGGAAATGTACGGTCAGACGACGACCGGAATCGCGGTATTCTTCATGCTGACTCTGTCGGCTGCAAACATGCTGGCACCGAAACTGGGCGGAAAGCTGCAGGTCACTACGACCGTGATCAAGCTGATCCCGCTGGTTCTGATGTCCGTTGTTGGTCTTGCGGTAGGCATCGTCAACGGCAACAGTATCGAAGCCTTAAGAAGCATTTCGCAGGTATCCGCTTCCTCCGGTAACGGTATCTTTGCGGGAATCTGCGCATTCGCTTTCTCTTATGAAGGCTGGATCTCCGCAACCGCCATCAACTCCGAACTGAAGAATCCGAAAAGAGACCTCCCTCTGGCGTTAATCATCGGAAGCATCTTCTGTACTGTTCTGTACATGTCCTATGTATTCTCCATGACCGCGACTCTGTCTGTCGACGAGATCATGGCAGCCGGAGACATGCTGCCGGTCATCGCATTCGGCAACGTCTTTGGCAACTTCGTCGCCAGCATCATTCTGGTATTCATCATCATTTCATGTCTTGGTACAGCCAACGGCATGATCATGTGCACATTAAGAGGACTCTATGCCTTGTCCGTCAGAAACATGGGACCGAGACCGGATGTTCTCAGCGAAGTCGACAAATCTACGGGCATGCCTCTTAAATGCTCCATCATCGGCATCGGTTTGATGGGTTTTTGGCTCTTCCAGACTTCGACGCTTTTCTTTCAGGGGCCTCTGGCTTTCAACGGTACGGGAAATCCGGAATGGCTGCTGGCCTGGGAGGCGGATGAGATCTGCATCATCACTCTGTACGCCATGTACATTCCGATGTTTATCCATATCATGATCCATAACAGGGATTTCAATGTACTGTACCGTTTCATCCTTCCGCTTCTTTCTACCGCTTCCTCGCTGTTCATGTGCTATTCCAGCTATGTCAG
>JAFONG010000238.1 GCA_017418585.1 Erysipelotrichaceae bacterium
ACTTATGAAGAACTGAAGAACGTCTTTGAGGAGTTCCATATCGATTCCGAACAGACGAGATTCTTTATCGGTGATGATTATACGGATCCTAAGGCTTTTGTCATTTATCAGGATGATTTCGGAGACTATGTCGTATACAAGATGAAAGCCGATGGAACAAGAGCCCTTCGCTACAAGGGTCCTAACGAGAAGATCGCAGTCAGCGAATACTACCAGAAGTTCCTGGAAGAGGTAAAGAAGCGTCCGGCCTTCGCCAGAAAGCTCATACGGCCACAGGGGACAAGATCCTACTACGTCGACAGGCGCGGCAGGAAACACAGCTCGCTGAAAATGGTCCTGATAGTGATCCTTGCATCGTTCCTGGTTTCTACCGGCCTGATCTTCGGGGGCATAGCCTACCAGCGCCGCCTGCATAAGAACGACGGCTACTACGTTACGCCTTCCGGAACCTACTACACTCAGGGCCATGACGTCTACTACTACGACAACGACGACTGGTACTACTACGGACCGTACGATACGTTCTACGACAATTACTACGACGATTATACCTACTACGACGACTACTACTACAACGACAGCTACAGCGATTTCTCCTATTCGGACTACTACGACAGCGGAAGCAGCAGCGACTACGACAACGATTACGACTATGACGACGACTGGGATTCCGGATGGGACGACGACGATTCCTGGGACTCCTGGGATTCAGGCGGATCCGACTGGGATTCGGACTGGTAAAAAACAAAACTGCCTTAAGGGCAGTTTTTTATTTCTCCTTGATGATTTCACACATCGTTTCTATGGCCTTGTCGGCTTCCGGTATCGGAAAAGCAGGATAAACATGGTTGAGTCCTTCACCGACATAGAGTCTGGTTCTGATTCCCTTGTCTTCCAGGATCTTGGAGAACTTCACAATATCCGGGTAGAAGAACTCGTGCGTTCCGGTAAACAGAGTCACATCCTTCAGTCCTTCCATGTCCCCATAGATCGGAGACAGACGGTAATCGTGCAGATCTTCCCCATTTGCCCAATACAGGGCTTCCACACTCAGATCGTCGTACTTCAGGGTAGGATCGACCTTCAGATACTTCCTGATCTCGGGATTGTCCATGACAAGATCCACCCAGGGAGACATCAGGATCAGGCTGTCTGCCGTTTTTAATCCCAGTTTATGGAAATACATGTTCAGACCCAGAGCGAGTCCGCCTCCGGCAGAATCTCCCATGAAGATGATCTTTCTGTCCGGATAGTATTTCAGTATCTTTTCGTAGAAGATCCTCATCTTTTCATAACATTCCCGGAAATCGGAATAGGGGGCCAGAGGATAATCGGGAATGATGAAGGTGGAATCTACCCTGGATGTGATCTTGTCCAGCATCAGCCAGTGGAACGGAAGCATCTCTTCGACATAGGCACCCCCGTGAAGATAAACGATCAGGCTGTCGCTTTCGCTTTCCACGTTCATGTAGAAAAGCTGCATGTCGGAATCGATGTCTTCGATCTTTCCTCTGTCCTTGATCTTGACCAGCAGCGGCAGTCTGTAACGCTTCTTTCCTTTGGCACGTCTAAAAGCCAGGATGACATCGCTCATCGTCTTTCCTTTCGGTACGATCGCCTTTCTTGCAATCCTTTCGCAGATTTCCGCCTGTTTAGATCTCTCCATCTCCTACGCTTCCCCGTTCAGTTTTCTTTCGACCTTATTCAGTGTATCAAAAAAACGCTCTGTCGCAACAGCCGGTCCAAAAAGAAGCAGTCCCAGGGTATTCCATCCGAACATGTGCCGAAAGGAGGTATAAGGTCCTTCGATCTCCAGTTCGATCGCCTTGTCTTTCAGTTCTTCGCTGATCCTTGCCATCCAGACCAGCGTATACAGAAACAGATTCGGGATACCCAGCAGATAAGCCTTCCAGTAGTCCTGCAGCTTGTGTCCGAGTATTTCTTCCAGTTCCTGCTGCAAGCCTGATCGTTTCATGTAGAAAAGCAGAAAGATGCCGGCGGTAAAGAAATCGATGAAACCGATCCAAAATCCCGGACGGTTGGTGTGTTTATATTTCATATGCCGTAACGTTTCTGTTCATAGCAGTTTTTCAATAAAGCTTTTCTTCCATTCCGTATAGACTTTTATGTCCTCAGGATCGGCTTCCTTTCCCCCGTTCAGCGCTTCATAGACTCTCGTTCCGCTTTCCGGTCCCTTCGTATCGCAGACCGGACAGGACAGATCGCGGTTGCCGTCTGTGTTTCTTTCTTTGATGAAAGCTTCGCATTTCACGATTGGCGGGTTGCCCAGAGCATCCTTTATTTCCAGGTCTTCCTCATTCAAAGGAATCTCTCTTGGCTCCAGAGAAAGTCCCGGAGGAAGCAGGATCTCGTTCTCCTGCGCTTTCAGATATCCTTCTTTCAAAACCTCGCTGAAGGCTAGAACAGGAGCGTTCTCAGGGATGTGGAATATCATCAGGGCTATCCCTATCCTGTCGCCGTATTCCTTCAGGAAACCATCCAGAGAAGTCGAGGTAAAGGATACGGTTCTTCCTTTCTGTTTCATCTCCAGATAGTCGTCATAGCGCTCTACCCGGTAGGTGATCCTTTCTTTATCAGATGGCCGGAAAGCACTCAAAAGATCCTTCAGCACCGTGAACAGTCTTACCGGATCTTTTATGATCTCGGGATTAAGATATTTCTTCTCTCTGGCTCTTCTTCTTTCCGCTTCCACTCCCTCAAAGAAGAGAGAGTTCAAAGTAACATAAGCCTTGGGATCGGACCAGAACGGATCCTCACCATAGACGTCGCCTTCATAGAAACGGATCGCCTGCAGCTGTCTATCGTTCATTATTCCACCTGATAATCGATCACGACGTCTTCCAGTCCATCCGCATGGATGGTGAGTCTTCCCTTGCCTTTTCTGCCGGTGCTTCTGACATAGGTTCCGGTCATTCCTCCCTCCGCAACGGATGTCTTAGGTCCTACGATCTCAATGACGCCTTCCGCTTCATAGCTGACAGGAAGCTGGGCGTAGACGGCGATGTTATCGTTGCCATCAAGCACCCTGATACGTACGGC
>JAFONG010000239.1 GCA_017418585.1 Erysipelotrichaceae bacterium
AAAGAAGAACATACTTTAAAACTAATAGGCAGGTGATCTGTTTCGATCCCCTGCATACCTCAAACAGAAAGGATCGTATTTATGAAAAAGGGTTTTCCGAAAGATTTCCTTTGGGGAGGAGCTACGGCGGCTTCCCAGGTCGAAGGCGCATATAATGAAGGCGGCAAGGGTCTGGATTCCCAGGATTGCAAGCCCCAGTATTTCAATCTCACCAGAGAAGAGAAGAATGACTGGAAATACAAGCAGATGACTTCCGAGAAATACGAACTGGCAAAGACAGTCGAAGGGATCGCAAACTATCCGTTCCGTTTCGGAAGCGATCAGTATCACCGTTACAAAGAAGACATCGCTTTATTTGCGGAAATGGGAATGAAGATCTACCGTCTTTCCATTTCCTGGGCAAGGATCTATCCAAACGGCGATGATGAAACACCGAATAAAGAGGGTATTGCTTATTATCATAATCTGTTTAATGAATGTCATAAATATGGGATCAAGATCTTTGTGACAATGCTGCATTATGCCGTACCGACGCATCTGATGGATGCCTATGGCGGCTGGAAGAACAGAAAGCTCGTTGAATTCTATACCAGATACGCAAAGACACTGTTTGAAGAATACAAAGACGATGTCGATTACTGGCTTCCGTTCAATGAGATCAATGCCGGAAGATTCAATCCATATAACGGCTGCGGTCTGATCAAGGACAGAGAAGAAAACTACGACCAGGCGGTCTACCAGTCTCTGCATCATCAGTTCGTTGCCAATGCTTTAACGGTCAAAATGGCACATGAAATGATCCCAGGTTCCAAAGTCGGATGCATGATCGCAAGATTCTGCCATTACGCAGCGACCTGCGATCCGAAGGATCAGCTGACCCAGCTGCATGATGAACAGTATACCAACTGGTTCTATACCGATGTCATGGCCAGAGGAACTTATCCGAGTTATATGGACCGTTTCTTTGAAGACAATGGGATCCATATTGAAATGAAAGAGGGAGACAGGGAACTGTTAAAAGCCTATCCTGTCGACTTTGTTGCCTTCTCCTACTACTTCACACAGGTCTCAACCGCTTCCGAAGATTGGGAAAAGACCGACGGCAATCTCGTCATTGCCAACAAGAATCCGTATCTGGAGTCCTCAGAATGGGGCTGGCAGAAGGATCCGACAGGTCTCAGGATCACGCTCAATCAGGTATACGATCGTTACCAGAAGCCGGTCTTCATTGCCGAGAACGGGTTGGGTGCAGTCGATACTCTGGAAGAAGACGGAACAGTCCATGATCCATACCGCATCGATTATCTGCGTTCACACATCGAGGCGATGAAAGAAGCAATCAGAGACGGTGTCGATCTCTTCGGTTATACGATGTGGGGGATCATCGATCTGGTCTCCTGCGGTTCGATCGAGATGTCCAAGCGTTACGGCGTCATCTATGTCGATGCCGATGATGAAGGACGCGGAACCTTTGACCGGTATAAGAAAGATTCTTTCTACTGGTATCAGAAGTGCATCGCTTCCAACGGCGAAGATTTGAACTGACATTTCACCACAAAGACCGGTCACAAGCTACCGGTCTTTCATATAAAACAGTGCATAGAGTAAACATAAATCCTTTGTTCAAAAACAGGTTTTAAAACAGTCTTTAGTTTATTAAACACACTACAAACCCTTTGCTTCAACAAGAGAAGCATAAGACGTTCAGTAAGATGTTTAATTGCGTTCATTGTCAAATCTATGTATACGAACGCCAATAATAAAAGGCGTTCATAAGGGTTATATCTTAGTTGTTCTTCATAATACTTTCAATTTCACATAATGTGGCAGAAAACATCATCGTATCAGCAGGATTCCGTCCCAATACAGATCAAGGATCTCGTTTTCATCTTCATCAAAATCGAAGCTGATGTATTTGAAGATGATCTTGTTCCCATCGGTTGTTTCATATTCAAGATGATCTTCTTCATATTCACTGCTTTTCGTCTCATCCAAAGCGGCAAAGAAGGCTTTCAGTTCCTTGTCATAACTGTCGTTCTGCTGCTGTGAGATGAGCTGAAGCTGTTTGTAGCTGCTGATATCGATCGCCTGATCCTCCAGATCGTTACTGTAATGGAAAGAGCGGATCCTGTTGCTGTAATCGTTGCTGTCGTAAAAGGATTTTGCAATTTTAGAATTCGAGAATTCTTCAAAGAAAGATGATTTGTTTCCGCTGCTCCAGCGCAGATATTCATATGCCGAACGGGCATCTTCAAGATATTCCGTTTCCATGTTCACCTCATCGTTGAGCACGCCGTCAACGAGTGCTCCTCCTTTGGATAGCGCATTTTTCAAACGGGTCTCCTGAGACCGGTTGGGAATGTCGTAGATATTGAACGGCGTACAGGTGAACAGGACTGTCAGGATCGGAATGAGCAGGAAAGGTATGGAAACATGGATGGCAAAGATCTGCGATGCCATGAATCCTACGGCAATGAGGATGAGGATCAGCGACATGAGCCGTGCTGTCGTCAGACCGTAGGCGTTGAGGCGGATCGCGATGGCAAAGATCTGTATTGCCAGTACCGGGATCAGCAGGTAAGCTCCGTATTTTTTGAACAGTTCCTGTGGCCGGCCATCCGTTTCATCAATCGACAGATAGAAGACGACATAGAACAGCAAGGCGAAACTGCCGAACCAGTTCAGTTTTCCCACCGGCATCTTCCAGGTGACGATGATCTTGAGGATGTAGAGATACAGGATCCCGATCAGGCCCAGGTAGATAAAGAACAGCGCTTTGTGGATGATGGTGCGATAAGTGGCGGGAACGCTGACCTCTTCGTCAGGTCCGGGAACATAGGAAAGGAAAAGCGTCACACTGAAGGTTCCGGCGACCAAAAGGAAGAGGATGCCGTAGATCTTCCAGATCTCTTCGAAATGAAAGATCAGGAAGTGGAAGGCAGCGATGCAGACGCTGATACCGGAAAGGATGACACAGGCGAAGACACCGACGATGAAAGCCGACTTGATCAGATGGCTGAACAGAAAACGGTTCTCTCTGTTCCGGTATAGGACAAAGGCGATGAGCGCTGCAGAGGCAATGCACAGCCCTGTCAGTGCGGTATAGATGTAGATGTTATCGTGATGTTTCAGCAGCAGATAGCTTGCCGATACGCTCAGCAGAGCGGCAGCCGGGATCAGCAGACGCATCCTGTGAATGCCGTATTCGTAAGACAGTTCGGCAAGGAAGCAGAACAGAGTGCCGATAGTCAGGGCGAAAGTCAGTTCAAATGCTTCCTTCTCAGCCAGGATCATGTAGATCCCGTTTATTGTGATGAGACACAGCAGGGCAAAACTGAAGGGAAAGCGTCGGACGCTTTCTTCGATCCTTCCTCCTGCTTTTTTGATCCGTTCCAGAAAAGTTTCCATTAACAGCTCCTTCTTTTCTTATTTCTTTGTCGCATACTCGAGGATATCCCCGGGCTGACAATCCAGTACTTCACACAGTTTGGCCAGGGTCGACAGTTTGATCGCCTTGGCTTTTCCGGTCTTCAGGATGGACATGTTGGCTAAAGTGATACCGACCTTTTCCGCCAGTTCCGTGACACTCATCTTCCGCTTTGCCAGCATGACGTCGATATTGATGATGATGTTTCCTTCCATACCGCCTCCTAGACCGTGAGGTCGCTTTCTTCCTGCAGCATGGCTGCTTTCAGCACCAGATGGGATAACGCAGCAGATGCCACGGAGACCGCCACTCCGGCGAAGACCACGATCAGGGAATAGAGTATGACTCCCGGATGATTCATGTTCAGGAAGGTCAGGATGATATTCCCTAAGAAAAAGTAAGCGGCATCACCTCCGGCCAGCCAGGATATCCATTTCAGATATTTGGCATTAACTTCACAGAAGGAATGATCGTTGCCGATATTGGCAAAGATCTTCCAGGCAAAGTACAGGGCGATATAAACGGGAATTGCCGTGCAGGAAAGAAAGATCAGCCAAGGCATATAGCAGTAAGCAAACTCCGGATTCTGACGTACGAGCATTTCCCCGTATCCCGGAATCACAGAAGCGTAGATATAGATGCCGCAGATGCCGATGCCTATCACGATCGCCTTCAGCCATCCCGCCAGTTTTTTCTGTTCCATAACAGTTCCTCCGTATTCATTCCTAGAATATCCCTGTTTTTCTTGAAAATCAATATATTTTTATTGTATTACGATAAAAAATAATCGATTTATGATATTTGATCATGCATCCTTTTCAAGGAGAAGGATATCAAACAAAAGGAAAGAAAAAGCTCTGAGAGATCAACAAAGCATGTAGTGAATCTATCGCTCATAAATGTCTAGATTTGCAAACACCATTCTAAAATGAACTGATCTGTCACAATGTATCAGCTGTATAAATACATTGTGTTAAAAGCTGTTTTCCCTCTATGATGTAGATGGGAGAACATGGATATGATGTCGGGAGGTTTTGTATGAAGAAAAGCTGGTTCATCATAGCTGCGGGGCTGCTGCTCCTGGTGCTTATTTTGTTTCTTGTGTTTCATAAAAAGACTTTCACGATCGGCAAGGATCCCAAGATCGAAGAGATCAGTTCTGTCTCAGTCGGCGGCGGAGGAATGAGTTATGATTCTTCCTGGAACTGGTCCGCCAGTCATTCCGCCAGCAAAGGTACTTATAAACTGTACAGACGCATGTGGGATGAAAAGGCCAATGAATATTCCGAGGGTGAGATGCAGATCACTTACAATGAGTATATAAAGATCGTGCAGACATTGACGGGACTTAAATACGCTCCTTATGATCCGCCGAAAAATGTGATGGACGATTATTCCGAATCTGCAAGGATATTCTGGCCGGACAGCCCTTCCGGATCATACCGGATCGAATTTGGTGAAGGTGGGATGAAGGACCTGTTTCAGGCATTCAATGAGGTCTGGGATGCAAACAAAGAAAAGGCCGTCTATAAATAACGGGATCTATCATATGTTTCATATTCTGCGTCTGGCACATTTTTTGCAATAAAATATGATATAGTTGAATCAACCATAAAGAGTACGGGAGAGACAAGCTCGCTGATCGTACAGCAACCCTTACAAAGTAAGAAGGTGCTAAAGCTTGAATGATGGGAGATGTGTATATTCTGTTTGTCTGACTCTCATCATGTGATGGGAGTTTTTCTTTTTCTGCTCTTTATGGTTTTAAGGAAGAGGAGGAAAACGATTATGAGGGAGAAACGGTATTCAAAGGAAATAACCGGAACAAGTTTCATCTTCTTTCCGGAGCACCCTGAAGACAGGCGTTTCTGTTTCCTGGATGATCCGACGATGGAGATCAAGGCACTTGATCCTTCATTCAGGATCAGAAGGAGAGTGCATCTCGGATCACCTGAAAAGACAGGGTACGGATATCAGGTGTTTATAGATAACGGAAGACAAAGCGCGATGATGCTTCTGTATCTGCTGTTAAAAGGGGAAAGGAACGTACTGATCGTTCATGATGATCATGCGCATGCCTT
>JAFONG010000038.1 GCA_017418585.1 Erysipelotrichaceae bacterium
GAGATCTTCACGCTTCTTCTTTTACCTACGAGGAGTTCCTGAAGCGGTCGAAATGGAGTTTCGTGGTGCTGATGGACGATTATTACCGGGATCAAGGAAACCTGGAAGAGATGTGGTAAAGGCACAAAGATGTGCCTTTTTTATTACGAGAAAGACTTCTTATACGTCTTATTTGTTAAAAAAGTAACTATGTGAAAATATGTAAACGTTTACAAAACCATTTATTTCCCTAAAGGAGTTCAGTATAGTTAAAATCAGCTGATTTGTAGAATCAGTCTAACAATATATCTAATTTCAAAATAAAAAAGGTAAATCACTAAAATATTTAGATTATTAGTTTATAATTGAAACGATAGTATGTTTTATAAAAGGAGTATTTATTGATGAAGAATCTGAAGAAGAAACTTTGTCTGCTGGCACTTGTTGCGGCGCTGCTGACTTCGCAGTTTATGACGGTGAAAATCAATGCCGATGAAGAAGAAGTCACAGGTGTAAGCACAGAGAACGTCAACGATGTTGTCGATGCGGACAAGGAAGAAGATCCGTCTTTGGAGATAGAGGTTTCTGCTGAAGAAGCGGAACAGGAAGATAAGAAAGCCATTGAAGCCAAAGATGAAGCACTTGCTGAAGAAAAGAAAGATGCTTCTGAGGTTAAGAAGGAAGAAGCTTCCGACGATAAGGAAGAAGATCCTGAAGAGATAAAAGAAGAAGTCAAGGAAGAACTGAAGCTTGATGAAAAAGCCGGCTCTGACGATCTTGCTTTGAATATTGATGAAGAGAAGAAGGAACTGATTGATCTTGAAGCGAAGAATCTTAAGGAACTCGATGCCGATCTGATTGAGAAGGCCGAAGAAAAAGAAGGTCTGAACAAAGAGGAAAAAGAAAAAGAAACGAAGATCAATGTAGAAGACAATACGATCACCGTATATCCGAACTCTTTATCGGTTACATTCAATGGCCAGGAACATGGTGTTAAAGAGAATTACACGGTTCTTATCGGTGACAAAAAGTATACTTTGAATCTTACTTTTGAATATACGAAGGACAGTGAAGCGATTGTTGGAAAACCGGTTCATGTCGGAGATTACACGGCAACCCTCAAGAAGGCAGAACTGCTTGAGGATGGTGCAGATGTTACAGAGAACTACAAAATCGCAGCAAACGATGCTACTGTAAAAATTTCACCAAGAACCGTAACTGTGAAAGTTGAGGTTGAAAAAGTTAGAGTTGAATGTTCGAAAGTTCAATCATTTGATGTTGGATATTCAATTGTCGGAATTGAAGGTAATCTTGACGATTCTGAATACAGGCTTGACGAGAGCATGATCGTTTATGAAGGTGACGATCACATTGAATATGTCAGTAGGGAGTATTCAAGCAACCAGGCGTTCAGTTATACAACCAAAACTCTGCCTTTGGACAGCAGTAAGTTTAAGTCAAGCAACGAAGACTATGCATTAAACATCAGTTACACCAAAGGAAATACAATTACTCTGGCAGTCTACAGTATGTCGAATTCGCCTAAGCCTTTACATATGGATGTATATTTCCAAAAGACATCCCTTCCGTATAACGGGCAAACGCAGTCATATCGCCCAACTGTAAACGGAAGTTCAGAAAGGTATGTGACTATCAACACGACCATACAGCTTGCAAATCATGACAATATGAACCTTACGATCGTAGTCGATGCCGAAAAACTCAGAGTCAGCGGTAAAGACGTAGGAACATATTATGTTGGTAACGGAGATGTGCAGAATGCCATTGTTTCGGCAACCAGCCCGGATGGATTTGACAACAAAGAATTCATCTATTTCTGTATCGAACATTATGATCAGAAACCGCAGTCCTATAAAGAAAACATTGCTGGCAGTTTAACGATCACTCCTGCACCGCTGTATGTCTATGTCACAAACGATGCGAAGCTTCCTGAAGGAATGAAGAGCGTAGACATCAGAAAGAACTACGGCGAAGAAGATCCGGACAGATCTACATGGGTATATGTAAACGGACTGTTTGAGGGCGATTCCATACTTGATTATGTCAATATCAATCGCGAACTCGGAGAAGACGTCATCAGAAACACAGACGGATCGATCGGCGGTTACAGGATTTCCATTACACCTAAAAACCAGAGCGGCAGCGGCTCCGGAGACGAGAGACCTGCCGACAGAAAGATCGCCAAGTCTGCTCCAGAACGCTCAGAAGCGGAAAGAGTCGATTACATTGAAGCGGTCGCATTTGAAAGAATAGATGAAATACCGCACGAGTATGAGGAATGGCCTTCAGTAGAATATCCGACGGGCGGTACAGGCAAGAAATAGAACTATACATTAAAGAATGCCAGTGAAGGCTATCTGTATATCGATCCGATTCCGGTAACGATTACCGCGGAACACAAGGAAAAGATGTACGGAACGAAGGACCCTAAGCTGACTTATGTCGTATCGGAAGGTCTTGTTAAGAACGAAGTGCTTCCGGAAGGATTTGTAGGTATCGACCGTATACCGGGCGAAGATATCGGTACTTATCCGATTCAGCTGACTATCTATCCGAAATCATGCGATCAGGATAAGCCACTGGATTTTGAGGAACCTGGAACGGCAGTCCCATTCAATCCGGTTGAAAAGGAAAAAGAAGTCGTTGAGGCGGAACAGGCATACAAGGAAGTTGCAATGAAGAGAGTACTTGCAGATGTCTATGAAAAAGAAGTTGCCGTAAAGGAAACCGCCGAACTGAAGTGGGAAGAAGAAAGACCTGGCGGCACCGTCATCATCATCGACAAGGATCCGATCGACGACACAACCGAAAAGCAGGTCATCATCAATCCAAACAACTACGATTTCCACCTGGTGGACAGTGAACTGGTCATCAAGGGTACGACACCGATTACTGATCCGGATCCAGATGATCCTGAACCGACCGTTACGCCGGATCCTACACCTGATCCTGATCCGATTCCGGATCCTGAACCAGCACCTGATCCTGAACCGACACCTGAACCAATCGTTGAATCAGGACCTGTCGAGACGATCGACGATACACCGGTTCCAATGGCTGCTCCGGGCGGCAGAGGACGTGCATGGGCGCTTCTGAACCTCATCTGTGCAGTACTTACCGTTCTTTGCGGATTAAGCATGTTTGTGGGATTCCTCAAGGGTCACAAGGACGAGGAAGAGGAAGAAGACGCCAAGAGGCAGAATGTTCAGAAGTCTGAAGAAGAAGAGGAAGAAAACAAACGTTACAGAAAGGGATCCAAGCTGCTTGGCATCCTGGTAGGTATCGTTGCCGTTATCGCCTTCATTCTGACCGAGGACATGAGACTGCCGATGGTCTTCACCGACAGATGGACACTGATGATGATCATCATTCTCGCGATCAACCTGCTTGTTGCCTGGTTTACCAGATACAAGGATAAAGACAAAGAGGACGACGACAGTCAGACGCCCGCTCCGGCAATGAGTTGATCGATCATCGATAGAAATGAATCAAGGACTTAGAACCATCTAAGTCCTTTTTAATACCGGATTGCTTGGTATAATAGATTCAGATATGAAAGAAAAACTGAAGCTTCTGTTTCTCACGACTTTCTCCGTCAGTGCGACGGCGAATTCGGGCTACGCGATCCTGAGCGTTCTGAAGAACCGTTTTGTCGACCGATATAAATGGTTCAGCGAGGAACAGATGAACGATTTCATCGCACTTGCGCAAAGCACGCCGGGTCCTGTAGCCGTCAGTATCTCTTTTATCATCGGCTATCAGAGTGCCGGTATCCCGGGAGCTATGGCTGCGGTTACGGGCTGCATTCTTCCGCCTATTCTGGTGATGATGGCTGTGACCTACTTCTATCGGGCCGTTGCCGCCAATCCGTATGTTCGGATCTTCATGCAGGGCATGCAGGCGGGCGTCTGCGCAATGCTGGCGGATGTCATCCTTTCCCTTTTCAGCAATCTGCTGAAGAAGGATGTCATAATGCACGTCCTTCTGACGGTCCTTTGTTTTCTGGCTGTCCGATACACGGACCTGTCGGTCTTTGTCCTGCTGCTGATCTGCATCGCCGTTTCTGTCGTTAAGACATTCATCGCCGAAAGGAAGGTGGCGGAGAAATGAAGATCCTGATCGAAATCATTCTGGCTTTCATGAAGATCGGTTCGATGTCTTTCGGCGGCGCCTACGGGGCGATGGCAATCATCGAGAAGCAGATCGTAACGATCAACAAGTGGATGAGTATTGCGGAATTCCGCGATCTTGTCGCGATCGATGAACTGACACCAGGTCCGATCCTGATCAATTCGGCAACCTATATCGGCATGAAGATCGCCGGTATTCCGGGAGGCATCGCCGCCAGTATCGGCTGTATCATTCCTTCGTTTATCATTTCCCTGATTCTGATCCGGATCTACCGGAAATACCGCAGGGTATCCTATATCGACGAAAGTATCCTTTCGATCAAATGCATGGCTACGGCGATGATCTTTTCGACTTTTCTGAGCATCCTGCTGAGTGCCATGTTCCACGGGAATTCCATAGATTATCTGCTGTTGGCAATGGCTGCCGTTTCTTTCTTCCTGTTAAGAAAATACCGGATCAATCCGATCTATCTGATGCTTGGATGCGGAACGGTAAGCCTGGTTCTTTCGCTGCTGCATTAAATGGCAGACGTAATTGAATGCTATACTGAAAATAGAGACTGTCAGAAAAGGAGGTAGAAGGCAATGAAATGTCCCAGCTGTGGCGGGATGCTGTATTTTGATATTAAGAATCAAAGACTGAAATGCCGTAACTGCGATACCGTTCTTGAGGTGGATGACTATCAGGGCGACAATTCCGCGGATGAATATCTGCTGGAAGATGCCAGACTGTACACATGCAAGAACTGCGGTGCCAGACTGGTTTCAGCCAGCGAAGAGGCGGTCACGTACTGCAGCTATTGCGGAAGCGAGATGATCCTGGAATCCAGCATGGCCGGCGAGAAGCATCCGAAATTCATCATTCCTTTTAGAATAAGCAAGAGCCAGTGCAAGAAGATCTACGAGAAAGAGCTGAAGAACAAACTGTATGTTCCCGATGAATTCAAGGATCCGGAGTTCATCGACCGTTTCCGCCCTTTCTATATCCCTTACTGGATGTATCAGGTCAGTTTCAGAGATGATGAATTCGATCTGGACGGTTACCTCAGCTACACCAGAGGAAGATACGACTATCATGAGGAATACAAGATCCGGGCAAGGATCAAAGATCAGGGGATCTATGGTTTGCCTTATGACGCTTCCAGAAACTTTGATGATACGATCGCGGAGCAGATCGCTCCTTTCAACAAGAAAGACATGACCGACTATAAACCGGGATATCTGGCAGGCATGTATGCCGATTCGCCGAATGTCGATGCTAAGTTGTATGAAGAGGAAGTCTTGAACAAGGCAACCGATGCGGCGATCCAGGATATAAAAAGAAGTACCGGAGGCATCAATTTGAAGCTTCCTTCTCAGAAAAAGCGTCAGGAACTTCTGAAAGCCCGTTACGAAGATGAAGATGCTCTGTTTCTTCCGGTATGGTTTTTGACTTGGAAGAAGAACAACAGAGTGGCATATGCAGTCGTAAACGGTCAGACGGGAAGGATCCATATTGATCTTCCTGCCGATACAAAACAGTTCATTCTGTATACTCTGGCCGGAACGGCACTGCTGTTTGTACTGCTGAGTCTGTTCGTATCGGTTACGTCCCGTTTCGTGATCTGGTTTGCGGCTCTGCTTGTATACATTGTATCCATCCGTTACCACAAGGAGCTTAAGGAGATTAGAGATAGAGAGAATCATGTCTTCGACAAGGGCTATCTGATCACGGATCAGGAGGATCTGGAAATGTCGGAAAAGAAAAGAAGCCGTTTAAGAAATAAAGCCAATTCCCTTTTTGGAAAGATCGGCACGGTAGCGTCTGCGGTGCTGGCGTTCTTCGGCATCGGTTTCCTGATCATCTTCGCCTTGAGCGGACTTATGTATGATGAACTGGTATCCCAGACAGGAGCGATCGCCATGACTTTTATCATCCTGTTCTTGCAGGCTTTCCGTTTCGTCAAGACCTTATCCGTAACAAGATATCTTAAAAACAAGCGTTCTTTCCTGTTTGCGTTGATCGCTCTGGGTTCTGTGATCTATAGCTTTCTGGTAGCGGCAGGCGAACCGGTACAGGACTGGTGGTACTATCTGGGCGGACTGATCTGTCTGTCTGCGGCTTCACTGATGGCGATCGATCTGATTACCCGTTACAACGAGGCTTCGACCAGACCGCTTCCGTCTTTCTATACCAGGAAAGGAGGAAACGACAGTGCGAAAGAAATTTAATGTTTTCCTTCTGATCCTGTTAACGGTATCGTCTTTACTGATGTCTGCGGCAAAGGATCTTAAGGCCGACAGCGGCTATCAGATCTACTTCGACGACAGCGAGGATCTTCTTTCCGATCAGGAAGAAAAGATGCTGAAGGAAGAGATGATGAGGATCACAGAATATGGCAATGTCGGTTTTGTATCTGTGAGCCAGTATCAGGATACCGGGACTTATGCCAAGAGACTGTACAGAGAGCTTTTTGGTTCAGAGAGCGGTTTTCTGTTCGTCATAGACATGGGCAGAAGAAACATCTGGATTTACTGCAACGGGGCGATTTACCGTGTCATCAACAAGCCTTACGCCAATACGATCACGGACAACGTCTACCGTTATGCCTCCAGAGGGGAATATTACGAATGTGCCAGCCATGTCTATGAACAGGCTTTGATCCTTCTGGAAGGCGGCAGGATATCTCAGCCGATGAAGTACATCTCCAACCTTCTGATCGCACTGGTATCGGCTCTGCTGATCAACTTCTATGTTCTGATTCTGGGAAGAAAGAAGAATATACTGAATCCGGTAAACAATGCTCAGGCATCGATGACTTCTGCGGTAGGCGTCAACATCATGGGAATGGATCTGATCAGATCCAGAAGAACAAGACATGTTGAATCTTCCGGTGGCGGAGGAGGAAGCTATTCTTCCGGCGGTGGTGGTTCCTCCGGTGGCGGAGGCGGAGGAGGCGGGTCTTCCGGTGGCGGCGGAGGCCACAGCTTCTGATGAAAGAAGGAAACGATATGAAACTGATGATTGCCTCGGATATTCACGGATCCGCCTATTACTGCGAGAAGCTGATCGAAGCCTATCATAGAGAAGAAGCGGACAGACTGCTTCTTCTGGGCGACCTGCTGTATCATGGACCAAGGAACGATCTTCCGGAAGGCTATGATCCTAAGAAAGTCATCGTTCTGCTCAACGGGATCAAGGAAGATGTTTTCAGCGTCAGAGGAAACTGCGAAGCGGAGGTCGATCAGATGGTTCTGGAATTCCCGATCATGGCGGAATACGCGCTATTGTCCGTGGGAAAGAAGCTGATTTTCGCGACCCATGGTCATATTTTCAACAAGGACAGTCATCCTGCCCTGCATCCAAACGACATCCTGCTTTCCGGTCATACCCACGTACCTGTCTGTGAGGAGCACGACGGTCTGATCTGCATGAACCCGGGTTCGGTATCCATACCGAAAAACGATAACCCGCACGGATACATGACGTTTCAGGATGATCTCTTCCAATGGAAGACCCTGGAAGGAGAAGTCTATCGGACCTATCGGTGGGAAAACGAATAAACGCTATTTAAAACAGGCCATCCTGTTTTATAATAATGATTGAAAAGATATGCTGAACAAAATCATACTGGGGCTGTATCTGCTTTTCAGTGCAGTCCATCTGTATCACAGCTGGAAGAACGATCCGAAGAGAAAGATCACCAAGCCTTTTCTGTTGCTTTTCCTGATGCTTTACTATGTTTTTTCGACAGACAGGATCAACATCCCTTTGCTTCTGGCCCTGTTTACCAGCTGGCTGGGAGATGTTCTGCTGATACCGAAAGGAAACAAGTGGTTTGTCTGCGGAGGCATCAGCTTCATATTCTGTCATCTGTTTTTTATCAAGGTATACTATGACCGGATCAGCTTCAGCAATATCCCGTGGCTGCTTGTCGTACCGGTTGCCATCATCTATTTCGGCATTGGTCTGAAGGTCATAATCTCGGTCAGAAACAATACTCCGAAAGCCATGCTGCCACTGATGTATTTCTATCTGCTGTGCAATTCGACGATGAACGTCTTCTCCTTGATGCAGCTGATCACCCTAAAATCAGCTGGCGCACTGATCGCCTTTATCGGTGCGTTTCTGTTCTATTTTTCCGACTGCTGCCTGTTCCTGGTACGTTACCATGTAAACAAGGATCTGATATTCAAGAAACACTTTACCGTGATGCTGTCATACCTGCTGGGAGAACTGATGATCACGGCTGGAATCATGATGATGGGAGGATAAATGATGAAGTATGTATTTGTAGTGAATCCGCGTGCGGGTGAAGCCAACAGCGAGTATGCCGTAAGAAAGGCGATCGATGATTCTGATGTAAAGGATAAATGCGAGATCTACATTACGCAGGGAGTCGAGGATGCTACGGTATTTGTCAGAGAGTATTGCGAGAAGCATCCGGACGAGACGGTGAGGTTCATTGCCTGCGGTGGCGACGGTACGCTTTCTGAAGTGTTTAACGGGGCCGTAGGGCACGAGAATGCGGAAGTGAGCTGTTATCCCTGCGGAAGCGGCAACGACTTCGTGAAGGCATATGGAGGTCCTGAGAAGTTCTTTGACATCAACAGGATCGTCAAGGCCAAGGCGGAAAAGATCGACCTCTTGAAGGTCGGTGACCGCTACAGCAACAACGTGGTCAACTTCGGTTTCGATACGACCGTTGCGATTACCGTCAATGAAGGCAGAGAAAAGAACGGAAATGCCGGAAAGAATCTCTATACCAAGGGCATCGTCAGGGCTCTGATCAGAAGCATGAGGAACCGGTTCAAGGTTACTGCGGACGGCGAACTGCTGAATCCGGAAGGGGTATCGCTGCTTTGTACGCTGTCTAACGGCAGGTATGTCGGAGGATCTTTCAAGTGCGCTCCTTTGGCTGAGCTGAATGACGGATACATGGAAGTCTGTCTGGTAAAGCCGATTTCCAGACTGAGGTTCATTTCTTTGATCGGCGTCTATACCAAGGGCGAACACATCAACAATCCGAAGTTCAAGGACATCATCGTCTATCGGAGAGCGAAAAAGGTCGAAGTAGAAGCGCCGGAAGGCTTTGCCTACTCTCTGGACGGAGAGATCATCCACCAGAACAGGTTTACGGTAGAAGTCGTTCCGCTGGCCGTCAAGTTCGCTGCTCCGGAATTGTAAAATTTATGAAAAAGCTCCCGAAAGCAAAGGGAGTTTTTAGTTTGGCATAGTATAATGGGTTTAGAAAGAAGGAATATAGAATGGAAAAACTGATCCATACGAAGAACTTTGATTTTAAGGTTACCGACAGCGGTCTTGTTTTTGATGAATCAATGGTTACCGGTGAAGTCAAATTCAAGAAGAGCTACGACATGAATCCGCTGTTACGCAAGCCGTTTGCGGAAGATGACGGTTCCTGGAACTATGTGTTTGTCAACGGCGTATATCATTCGGAAGAAGAGAAGAAGATCTATCAGGAAAAGGGAATGATGAACGGCATTACCGTTCTGAATACCGGAGATCTTAACGGTGAAGTACGTAAGAATTCCGGCCACTACCACGGTTTTAATGAAGGTCATGTGCTTCCTTATGCGGAGATCTATGAGATCATCTATGGCAAGGCTGCGTTCTTTTTGCAGGAAGCGGATAATTTCCTGAAGGACGAGGAACTGAATGTCAAGTCCATGCGGATGGTTGTTGTCAATGAAGGCGAGAAGATCGTTGTTCCGGCTTTCTGTGCCCATTGCGCGATGAATATCGGCGACGACATGATGGCTTTCTACAATCTGGCTGTACCGTGTCCTTTGCATTATGAGCCGATCACCAATCATCACGGCTTCGGCTATTATGTTCTGAAGAAAGGCGATGTTCTGGTAGCGGTTAAGAACGAAAACTACGCCATCATGCCTGAACTGGAAGTCAAGGGAGTCAAGCCTTCCGATGAACTGAATCTGTTTGCGGACAAGACCGTATTCGAGGTATTTGCCGAAAACAAGGACGCGTACGATTATCTGGGTCAGCCTGAGCAGTATCAGGAAGCGATTAATAAGATTTTCTATTAGAAAAAGGAGAGATTATGGAATTACAGGTAGCTTTTGATGTAATGGATTTTGAAACGATGGAGAAGAGACTCGATGAGCTCAAGGACATGATCGACATCATTGAAGTCGGTACGCCGATGATCATCGATGAAGGTCAGAAGAGAGTAAAGTACTTCTCCGACAAGTATCCTGATAAGTGTATCTTATCCGATACCAAGATCATGGATGGAGGCAAGATCGAAGCGGATATGGCCTTCAACAACGGTGCGAAGATCTGTACGGTCTGCGCCTGTGCGGAAGATGCGACGATCCTGGAAGTCATCAAGTCCGCCAAAGAGCATGGCGGCGAAGTGCTGGTCGACCTGATCGGTATCAGAGACGTGGAAGAAAGAGCGAAATGGCTTGATGAAAACGGTGCGGACTATGTCTGCGTACATACGGCTTTCGATGTTCAGGCAACTCATGATCCTCTCGATGAACTGCACAGAGTAAAAGCGGTCGTCAAGAACGCCAAGGTAGCGGTAGCGGGCGGCATCAAGATGTCGACGATCGATGCGATGATCAAGGAAGGACCGGATGTTATCATTGTCGGCGGTGCGATCAACAATCAGCCAGATCCGAAGGAAGCGTGCAGGATCTTCATGGAAAAGATAAAGGCGGCATAATATGAAATACGGCGAATTATATAACAGAATACTGGATCAGTTAAGGGATACGGCAGGCAACGTATCCGATGAACAGGTCGATCAGATGATCGAGGCGATCTTCAATGCGAAGCAGATCTTTATCGGCGGAGCAGGCAGATCGCTGCTGATGATGCGTTCATTGGCGATGAGGCTGATGCAGTTCGGCTTCAATTCTCATGTAGTAGGCGATACGACAACACCGGCGATCAGAGAAGGTGATCTGCTGATCCTGGGAACCAATTCCGGTGAAACAAAGAACCTGAAGAGCTGGGTGGCTGTCGCCAAGGACAACAACGCGAAGATCCTGGTCATCACTTCCAATCCGGAATCTACCATCGGCAAGGAAGCGGACTACATCGTTCAGTTCAACAAGATTGTCGATACGGACAAGATCCAGTCCAGCGGTTCATCTTTTGAACAGTCGCTGCTGATCTTCTGCGACGCGGTCGTCATGTGCATGTTCAATACGGGACGTCTGTCGAACGACGAGATCGACAAGTTCATCCGCGTCAGACACGCCAACCTGGAGTAGAAGATGGTAAAACTTGCTCCATCTCTGGCCTGCGTCGATCTTCTGCATGTCGGAGATGTCGTAAGAGACTTTGAAAGAAACGGTATCGACTATATCCATTTCGATATCTCGGATACCACTTTCTGCAAGACCATCATGCTGCCGATGGGACTCATCCCGCAGCTCAAGACCTTCACGAAGCTTCCTCTGGACATTCACATCATGACGAAGCACCCGGAAGACATGGTCGATGCGATCAAGGGACCTCTGGATGGCAACGACATCATCTCCGTTCAGGTCGAAGGAACGACGGAGCTGTCCAACTGTCTGCTGAAGGCGAAGGATGTCTGCAGATGCGGTGCCGTTCTGAACATGGCTACTCCGGTCAGTACGCTGGAATACGTGGCGGAACTGCTGGACATGGTCGTCCTGATTCAGGGCAACGGCGGTGCCGGTCCAAGACACTACTTCCCGGAAATCATTTCCCGTAAGATCAAGGATGTCAGGCAGCTGCTGCACAAGTACGGCAACGATCACTGTCTGATTTCGGTGGACGGGAACGTGACCTACGAGGCGGCGCAGATCTTCCAGAAGAACGGTGCGGATGTGCTGGTATTAGGCACAAGAACACTGTTCATGAAGGATACGGATTTCTCGGACAACGTGAAGAAGATCCGCGATCTGCTCAAGGAGTAAAACAAAAAAATAAAACGGATACAGTTAATTCTGTATCCGTTTTTTTTGTTTCTTTAATAATGGATTAGAGTTTTCTGAGATCCTCCATGACCTCTTTGTAGCTTCTTCCCTTGCCAAACAGCGCACTGGTTCCAAGGACGAATCCATCCGTTCCCATTTCTCCCAGTCTCTTGATGACTTCCGGTGAGCACGCTCCGTCGATGACGATCTTGAAGCCGTACTGTTCCTTCAGGGCGATCAGTCTCTGCAGCTTGTCGATCGTAAATTCAATCAGTTTCTGACCGGAGAAGCCCGGGTTGACCGTCATGAACAGAATGTAATCGCACAGGTTCAGAACTTCTCTTACAGTCTCAATGGAAGTATCCGGATTGATGGCGATTCCTGCCTTTACTCCTCTTCCCTTGATATGGGCCAGAGTCTTGGCGACATATCTCTCGCTCTCGAAATGAATGTAGATCAGATCGACACCGGCATCGATGAACCAGTCGACTTTGTTCATCGGGTTTTCGATCATCAGGTGAGCGTCGATCATCTTGCTGGTATTCCTGCGGATGGCCTTGATGTCGTTGATTCCTAAAGTGATATTCGGTACAAAAGAACCGTCCATGACATCGTTATGGAAAATGTCGATTCCTGCTTCTTCCAGAAGTCTGATATCTTCTTTCAGATTGTCGAAGTTCATGCACATGGTAGATGGACACATCAGATAGTTGTTCATAATAATCTCCTTCTTTCAGTATTATTTTAACATCACTGTTTCTGTTTCTGATTATAATCTTCCAGCCAGAGATACATCCTATAAAAGACAAATGCGGCAAAGAACTGGATGACGCCGAACAGGATGAAGGCCGGATAGTAGGTATTGAAACGGTCCTTGAATATAGATGCGATGGTAGGACCGAGGATTCCCGCAAAGACATAGCCTGTTCCGTTGAATCCGGAGATGGCGCCGTTGTGTCTGGTTCCAAAGATCAGACCCAAAGCGGCGAAAATGACGGCATTCATTCCGGCAACGACAAACTGTATCAGGGCATAGCAGATAAACAGCAGGAAAGGCGCATGGAGATTCGGGAACAGCAGCAATGCTGCGCCGAAGATGACCGTCAGCATCGAGAACATCTTCAGTACGCCGACTCTGTCGGATGCCGCTCCGAAGAAAAACCTTCCGAAGGATCCGATGATGCCGCCGATGGCTACGAAGATCCAGGATGGGAAAGCCACATCGGAGAAAGAATTGATGATGGAGATGGTCTGGGATACGACAGCCAGATTGGCGGTCATGACCAGAAACCACGAGAAATTGAACAGCAGGAACTGTCTGGTCTTGAGACATTCTTTCAGGGTCAGATTCTCGTAAGGCGTTCTGATGACCCGGAAGTTCAGAGCTTCGTTCTTGTTCATGTCGATGACTTCCTGCGGTGCCGGTCTGAAGTGGGCAGCCGCAAAGGCGGCGATCGACGACAGCGTCAGTGCCAGCAGGATCATGCCGGTCCTGAATCCGAAGGATCCGGTATAGATCTTGAACATTACGGAAATCACCAGGGCAGATAGGCTGGTTCCGATCGTACAGATCCCGGCCGTCTTTCCTTTCAGTTCGGAAGGAACCCATTTCAGTGCGGCATTGGGCAGTCCGACATTGGAGAAGTTCTGGCCGCATTCCACCAGTATCCCGTATCCCAGACAGACCAGGAAGAAACTGCGGGAGAATACCGCCAGAATGCACAGTCCGACACCGACCATGATTGCGCCGAAAAGCGCCATCTTTCCCGGATTTTTCTGATCGGAAGTAATTCCCGCCAGGATAGCCGAAAGACCGGCACAGATGTTGCCTACGGTATAAGGCATGGATGCCATAAGATTGCTCCAGCCGTTCTGTACTTTCAGTTCTGCGGAAATGACGCTCCAGACATAAGAAACGTGCGTACATAAGGTACACACGGTTGAAATCAGCATCATTCTGTAGGCGGTTTTCAGGACTTGCTGTCTGTCCATAAAAAACTACTCGGCCAGACTTTCTACGATCTTCACGCCCTGTGAAGTTCCGATCCTTTCCGCACCGGCTTCAATGAATGCCAGCGCCTGTTCCAGGGTACGTACACCGCCGGAAGCCTTCACCTTGACATCAGGACTGGTATGCTGTCTCATCAGTCTGACATCCTCAACAGTCGCTCCGCCTTCGCACATGCCCGTGGAAGTCTTGATAAAGTCAGGTTTCACTTCTGAAGCGATCTCGCATAGCTTGATCTTCTCTTCATCCGTCAGATAGAAGGTCTCGAAAATGACCTTGATCACGGCGTTGTTCTCTCTGCATACATCGACGATCTGTTTCATTTCGTTTTTGATGTAGTCGTAATTCTTTTTCTTCAGTTCGGTGATATTGATCACATAGTCGATCTCGTTGGCTCCCTTGGCGATCGCATCTCTTGTTTCAAAGACTTTTGATTCGATCGTGGTCTGTCCCAGCGGGAAGCTGATGGCTGCACCGGTATGGACAGCGGATCCTTTCGACTTGATATAGTTGGCGCATCTTTCCGTCTGTCCGGAGTTGATCGCTACCATTGCGAATCCGTATCTGATGGCTTCATCGCACAGCTTGTACATGTCTTCTTCCGTTGCGTAAGGCTTGACGTTGGTATGGTCGATCATGGCGGCCAGTTGTTTCCTTGTAATCATATCTGATCCTCCCTTTTCTCATAGATATCATAACAGAAAAAGAGGGATACGTGAAATGCTTCACAAGCAATTATGTAGAAAGAAAAGGCTATAATAAGGACAAAGGAAGTAATGGAAATGGAAATCGGTGTATTCTCGAAGGTTTATGCAAGGAAATCCTGTGAGGAGGCTTTTTCGGATATCGCGAAGGATGGAATCCATCATGTTCAGTTCAATTTCGAGACCATAGGAAAAGATCCTTTGCCTGTACATGTAGAAGAAGAACTGCTGGATGAGATCGTTGCCGCATCAATGGAATACGGCATCAGGATCGATGCTCTGTCCGGAACCTTCAACATGATCGATCCGGATCCCGCAAGAAAGAACGAAGCGATAGAACAGTTTGAATATCAGTGCTATCTGGCCCACAGGATAAAGGCTCCGATCATCACCCTGTGTACCGGAAGCAAGAACGAAAATAAGTGGAAATGGGATGAAAGGAATCTTCTGGAAGAGTCCTATCAGGAACTCTTGGATACCACCAGGACCATCCTGGAATATGCCGGAAGATACAATATCGTCCTGGGTGTGGAGCCGGAACCGACAAACGTCATCAACAGTCCTAAGAAAGCCAGGAGATATCTGGATGATATCGATGATGAACGGCTGAAGATCGTCATGGACGGAGCGAATCTGTTTACCCAAAAGAACATTGACAGAATTGATGAAACCCTAATAGAAAGCTTCTCTCTTCTGGGGAAAGATATCTGTCTGGCCCATGGCAAGGATCTCTATATCAAAGACGGAAACACGGTCTATACCGGATCAGGCATGGGTAGAATTAACTTTCCGCTATTCGTAAGTCTGATGAATGAATACGGATATAAGGGTCCGATCATCATGCATGGTCTGAAAGAGGAAGATGTGCCTTCCTGCAGAGATTATCTGAAAGGAGTCATGGATGGAGACGTTCACTAACCGCAGAGGACTGAAACTGGAATACAGCGTAACGGAAGGAAGCGTTCCTTTGGTCTTCTTGCACGGTCTGGGCGGAAGTACGCTGCAGATCGAGAAACTCTATGAACCGATCGAAGATGTATCCCTGATTCTTCTGAATCAGCAGGGGCATGGAAACAGCGAGTACGACTATTCCGATCTCAGCTTCGATGTTCTGGCGGACGATGTCGCCGATCTGCTTGATCATCTGAATATCGGGCAGGTCTACATTGCGGGCATCTCCATGGGTGC
>JAFONG010000240.1 GCA_017418585.1 Erysipelotrichaceae bacterium
ATTCTTTCTGAAGACATCTATGTCAGTTACCGTTTCGAGGCATACCGCAAGGAAGCTTCCGAATATGCGGATTTTGACGACTATACGAAGCACTGCTATTTAAGGATCATGGATTTCTATGTGGATTTTCTGCTGGATCTGCACAATATCACTCTGGCGATCACGATACAGCGTCTGATAGCCCGTCTTTCAGGTGGAATGAGTCCCAGGACCGTGAGCCGTCTGACTTTGATGTACAGCATCATTGAGGATGAAAAAGAGTTCTACCGTCTGTATCTGGATAATGAATTCGGCTGCTACGACTACCTGCTTCTGCTGGTGACACTGCTGAAGCACGAAGAGGGAATAAAAGCCAAGGAAGTCCTCTTTGACATGTTCGACAAGATCGAATACGCTACATACATCGATCATCTCTGGGATCTGGATCTGAAGGATCCGAAACAGGAAAGCTTCTACAAGACCGTGGAAGACTGCTACGAGGAGATCTCTTCGATTCCTAGTTTCTTTTCCTGGGTCAATGAGCTTAAAGAGGCCAACGAAAACAAGATAGTGCTATAATTGGAATATGAATGTCGATATCGGTAAACTGAAAGAGATTAGAGAAGAACTGGACCGGATGGCGGAAAGCGATGTTCTTTTTGTTACGGAAAACAATACGGAGAAATATGCGATCATTCCGATCGAACTGTATGATGCCGTTGAGGACATGCTTTCGGGGCTGAACGATCCTGTTTTTGTTCCGCAGGTCAGGATAGCCGGGAATCAGGAGATCGAACTCAGTTATGATGAATATGAGCGGATCAAGGAACAGATCCTGGAAGCGGTGGAAAAGACCCTGATGCCGAAACCGGAGAAACTGAACTGATGAAAGGCTATTTTATCACGTTTGAAGGACCGGACGGTTCCGGAAAGACGACGGTCGCTACGGCTGTCTGCGAAGAACTGAAGAAACGGGGATATGAAGTCATTCATACCAGAGAACCCGGAGGAATAGAAATCTCGGAAAAGATCAGGAATATTATCCTGGATCCGGAGAATACGATGATGGATGCCAAGACGGAAGCTCTTCTGTATGCGGCTTCCCGCCGTCAGCACCTTGTGGAAAAGGTATTTCCTGCCATCAGGGACGGCAAGATCGTGATCTGCGAGCGTTTTTTAGATTCTTCTCTGGCATATCAGGGATATGGTCGTCAGCTGGGTTTTGATGAAGTACTGGAAATCAATCTTTTTGCGATCGACAGGACTTATCCTGATCTGACCGTGTATCTGGACGTGGATGAACAGGTCGGTCTGGACAGGCTTTCCAGCAGAAACTTCAAAGACCGTCTGGATCAGGAATCGATCGATTTTCATCACAGGGTAGCTCAGGGCTATCAGGAAGTATTGAGAAGATTCAAGGATCGTATCAGGATCGTAGATGCATCCAGAGGGAAGGAAGAAGTGATCGCGGATTCTCTGAATCGGATCCTGGAGTTTATCAATGGTTAAGGAAGAACTGCAGGAAAAGGAACCTATTGCCTATCGCAGTCTGTATAACGCATTAAAGAACCGGAAAGTAGCGCACAGCTATCTTTTTTCTGGAGAGTATTCTCCTTTGAAGATCGATACCGCCTATCTGCTGGCACAGTCCATCATCGAAGGAAAAGATGATTTTGCCTGCGAGGAATGCGATACCTGCAGAAGGATCAGAAGGAATCAGTACTTTGACGTGATCTATGTGGACGGCTATCAGAAGAGTATCAAAAAGGATGACATCGAAGTGATCCTGGACGAATTCTCCAGGACTTCTCTGGAA
>JAFONG010000241.1 GCA_017418585.1 Erysipelotrichaceae bacterium
GAAGAAACCATTGCCAGCAGAAGAGATGAGATCCTGAACAGGAACTACAACTGGATCATTCAGGACAGAAACACCAACCGGTCTTATGCCGATACCAGAGGTCCGATCAACGGTGCCAGGGGTTCCAGCATGGCTTTCGGCGCTTTGTTCTTTATCGTCATCGCTCTGGTCTGTTTCTCTACGATCGCCATTATCGTCGAAGAAGAAAAGAAGAGCGTCGGTACGACCAAGGCTTTCGGTTTCTACAACCGCGAGATCCTTGGCAAGTATCTTATTTTCGGTCTAACGGCCGCGGTTATCGGTTCTATTCTTGGATGCATCATCGGTTCTGTTGTATGCAGGCTGGTGCTGAATTATTTTGAAGGTAAGAGCCTCTATCTGATCGGCAAATACAAAGTCGTTACTTCTCCTGCTGTCATGATTGTCGCATCTCTTACTGTTGCGGCACTATGCGCGCTTGCTACCTTTATAGCGTGCTCGGATCTTTTGAAATCGCCTGCCGCTCTGCTGATGAAAGGCGAATCGATCGCTACAAGAAACCGCAAGAACAAGAAGAAGGAACTCCGTACGGATAAACCGAAACGTTCTCTTTATTCCCGTCTGATTCTAAGAAACATCGTCAACGAAAAAGAGCGTGTCATGATTACCGTCTTTATCGTTGCGATCAGCTGCTTCTGTATCGGTGCTGGAATTACGCTTAGAGACGGGTTTACCGGCATGCTGAAAAAGCAGAAGACAGATATATATCTCTATGATTTCCGGGTCGACTATACCAGCGACATCTCACCGGAAGAATTGGGGCAGATCGAGGCGATACTATCCCAGAACGATGCCGAATACCTCAGTGCCAGCTACAGTGTTCATCTGTTTGAGAAGAACCAGAAGATCAACGCGCTGTATGTGGCTACCGCCGATAAGGACAGACTGGATTCCTTCATAGCGATCAAGGATCCTAAAACAAGGAAACCGTTGTCCCTGCCGCAGGAAGGCATACTTGTCCAGCTGCGTCTAAGTGAAAGCTACGGCGTCAGTCCGGATACATACCTGACTCTCTACGACAATCAGCTTGAGACCTATCAGGCCCGCGTTGCCGGATGCTTCCAGAACTATCAGGGAAGACTCGTTCTTGCTTCCAGGGAAGCATACGGTCAGATCTTCGGCAAGGAAGCGAAAGACAACTGCTACTTTGTCAGACTGAGCAAAAACAACTACGATACCGTATACAAGCAGCTTTCGAATATCGAACACATCTCAATCGACAAGGCGGACAGCTATAAGCAGGCAATGGAGAACGCCATCGGCTTGTTTGACATCATCATCATTCTGATGACGCTGATGTCCGTGCTGATGTCCTTTATGATCCTGACCAACCTTGCGAATATCTACATTGCAAGAAAGAAGAAGGAACTGATCGTCATGCGTATCAATGGGTTCTCGATCAGGGAAACGATACGCTATCTGGCAAAAGAAACGATCCTGACAACGGTTCTAGGCGCTTTCGCTGCGATCGTTATGGGCTACTTCTTTGGTTCCATACCGATTCGTGTCATCGAACAGCCTGATGCCCAGTTCGTCAGATCTTTCAATCCGAAAGCCTGGATCATTGCGGTCATACTGGAAGTCGTCTTCTCCCTGATCATCAATTCCCTGGTATTCAGGAAGGTCAGGAAGCTGAACTTCAGAGAAGTGCTGTAGCGCCTTTACGGATTTGAACCGTCTCTGTATGAGACGGTTTTTTATTGCTTCGTGTTATGATTAAGTAGTAATCGGAAAGAGTCAGAAAAAGACAAAGCAACAAGGAGACAAACATGGCATCTAATACTCTGGATAAAGACAAGAAGGAACTGTTTGAGCTTGGAGACGCGCTGTTCAGGCACCCTGAACTGGGCTACAAGGAATTCACCAACAAGAAGATCCTGATGGATTACTTCAAGCAGCACGGTGTCAGCACGGAAGAGCTCGGTTTTAGAACGGCATTCAAGGCAACGATTGGAAGCGGATCACCAAGGATCGGACTGATCGCCGAACTGGACGCTATTCCAACGCTGGGACATCCATATGCCAGCAGGATCGACAACGCGGCACACAGCTGCGGTCATTCCACCCAGTGCGCCATCATGGCTTATGCCCTGGTAAAACTGAAAGACACGTTGAAGAAAGGAACCGTCTCCCTCTACTTTACTCCGGGCGAAGAATTCACGGACATCGCCTTCCGAAAACAATTGATTAGAAACGGGGAGATCAACTATATCGGCGGTAAAGTAAACATGCTGACGGCGGGAGTGTTCGACAAGGAAGATCTCTTCATCCATCTGCATACCATGGGCCAGTCCAGTTATCATTATTCCCTGAACAGCACGCTGTGCGGCTTTGTCTACAAACGCATTACTTTTAAAGGAAAGGCTACCCATGCGGCAATGTCTCCGGACAAGGGCATCAATGCGCTGAATGCCTTCATCCTCTTCGACAACGCCATGAACATGCTTAGAGAGACATTCAGGGAAGACGACTACATCCGCGTACAC
>JAFONG010000242.1 GCA_017418585.1 Erysipelotrichaceae bacterium
CCTTTGGCCGTTACAGCCGAAGATCTGGAACATATTACCGGTTTTATGAATGAAGAAGACAGAAATGCCGTAATGTCTGTCTACTATCCCGTATCGAAAGGAACGAAAGGAAAGATCGATAAACAGGAAGTCATTTTCAAGGAAGACGTCTATCTGCTTCCGCAGGATTATCTGTTTCCTGAAGATGTTCCTGATCTGAAGGAGATCATGCTGAAGCCTATGGTCTATGCCTATCTGGCAGAACAGAACGGAATAGATCTAAACGAAGACAGCAACGCCTTGATTCCTGTACTGGAAGAAAAAGCCCAGGGTCTGGAGGAAAACTTCGGCAGCATGGCGAAACTGTACAACAGCGCCCTGTATGAAAGAGTGGGACTGTCTACCCAAACCATTCAAAGCAGCTACATTCTTTCGGCCGGAGCTATGATGCTGGGAATCGCCGCAGTCGGCGTACTTGTACAGCTGATTACGACCTATCTGACAGCCAAGACGTCCGCGAGGATCGCTGCGCAGATGAGAAAAGACATTTTCGAAAAAGTCGAGTCCTTCTCTTCCAGCGAGTTTTCCCGTTTCTCTACGTCTTCACTGATCACCAGAAGCGGCAACGATATCACCAAGGTTCAGCAGCTGATCCAGCTGATGCTGAGGATGATGCTGATGTCACCGATCATGGGAATCACGGCCGTCATAAAAGTGACCAGATATCCGGGCATTTCCTGGCTGCTGGTCGTAGCCATCGGCGTCATCATCTGTGCGATGATCGTACTGGCTGTCTTTGCCGTACCGAAGTTTGAAGTCATTCAGAAACTCACCGATAGAATCAACTCGATCATGAGAGAATTCCTGGACGGCATTCTGGTCATCAGAGCTTTCAACGCCCAGAAGAGGGAAGAAGAAAAATTCGACGAAATCAACAGCGAGTTCAGAAGAACGGACCGTTTTGTGTCTACGGTCATGAACATCATGGGTCCGGTCATGACTCTGGTCATGAACTCTCTGACGGTTGCGATCACCTGGTTCTCTGCCAAGCTGATCGATATCGATGCGATGACGATCGGCGAGATGATGGCGTTTTCGCAATATGCCATCCACGTCGTCATGTCTTTCATGTTTGTAACGGTAATGTTCTTCATGATACCAAGATCCCTGGTCTCTGTAAGACGTATCAAGGAAGTTCTGGATACGGAGAATACGATACTTGATCCGGAAAATGCCGCTCAGCTTCCGGAAGACAACGGTACGCTGAAGTTTGAACATGTCGGCTTCCGTTATCCGGGTGCAGAGGAAAGCGTTCTGGAGGATATCAGCTTCACGGCTGAGCCAGGAGAGACCGTGGCCTTTATCGGTTCTACAGGTTCCGGCAAGTCGACGATCATGAAACTGATCCCGCGTCTGTTCGATGTATCGGAAGGCAAGATCAGCTACTGCGGTCTGGATGTCAGGGATGTCGCCCAGAAGCAGCTGCACGACAGGATCGGTTTTGCTTCCCAGAAAGCCATCCTGTTCAGCGGAGACATTCTTTCCAATATCGAGTTCGGCAGAGACATCCCGGAAGAGGATCTGCAGAAGGCAATCGAGATATCCCAGTCGCAGAATATCGTCACCGAGAAAGATGAAGGTCTGCATGCGCCGATCACGCAGGGAGGAACCAATGTATCGGGAGGACAGAAACAGCGTCTGTCGATCGCCAGAGCGCTTGCACAGGACAAGAACATCTACATTTTCGACGACTGTTTTTCTGCACTGGATTATGAGACAGACAAGAAACTGCGTTCTGCCTTGAACGAGCTGATCAGCAAAACGAAAGCCAACGTCCTGATCGTGGCTCAGCGTATCGCAACGATAAGGAACGCCGACAAGATCATCGTTCTGGACAACGGCAGGATCGTAGGAGAAGGAAAGCACAAGGATCTGCTTAAGAACTGCGAAGTCTATCAGCAGATCGCCTATTCACAGCTTTCAAAGGAGGAATTAGCCTGATGCCGCCGATGAGACTTGTTGAAAAACCGAAGAACTTTAAAGCTACGCTGAAGCAGCTTGTTTCCTATGTTAAACCTTATTACGGAAGGATCGTTTTAAGCCTGATCCTGATGATTACTTCCACCGTAATGTGCATCTACGGACCGAAACTGATCGGTAACGTTACCACTCTGCTTTCTCAAGGCATTCTTGCCAAATACAAGGGAGAGGGTGGAATCGACTTTGTACAGATCGGTGAACTGATTACTTTCATTCTGATCATCTATTCGGTATCGGCTCTGATCGACTATGCCGTAAATGTCCTTCATACTCTGGTTGCCGTGGATATCTCTTACCGTTTGAGAGACGACATCTCCAGGAAGATCAACAGACTTCCGTTGAAGTACTTTGACGGGCAGAGCCATGGCGATGTACTGTCCAGAGTGACCAACGATGTCGACAACATCTCCAACAACCTGACTTCTACGGTATCTCAGGTGCTGAATTCGATGGTCAATATTGTCGGCGTACTGGCGATGATGATCCTGATCTCATTCAAGCTGACGGTCATTTCTCTGATCGTACTGCCGCTTTCAGGCATTATCGCCGCAGCAATGGTCAAGAAGTCCCAGAAGCACTTCTCCGATCATTCCAGATATCTTGGCGAGATCAACGGCCATATCGAAGAAATGTATTCCGGGCATCTGCTGGTAAAGACCTACAACTACGAGGACAAGTCGATCGAGAAGTTCGACGGCATCAATGACAGACTCTATCAGGCCGCCTACAAGTCCCAGTTCTTTTCCGGGATCATGCATCCGCTTACCGGTTTCCTGCAGAATGTCGGTTATGTGGCCGTCTGTCTGGTTGGCGGATTCGAAGTCATCAACGGCAGAATGCTGATCGGAGACATCCAGTCCTTTACGACTTATGTCAGAAGACTGCAGCATCCGATTTCCTCCATTGCCCAGCTGATGAATACAATACAGACGATGATCGCCGCAGCGGAGCGGGTTTTCGATCTGCTGAATCAGCCGGAAGAAGAAGCCGACTGCAAGGATCCTGTTTCTGTCTACGACGAACACGGAAACATGAAGATCGAAGGCAACGTTACTTTCGAGAATGTCCGCTTCGGCTATGATCCGGACAAGATCATCATCAATGACTTCTCCATGTACGTAGCTCCGGGCAAGGATGTCGCCATTGTCGGTCCTACCGGTGCAGGAAAGACCACACTGGTAAAGCTTCTGATGCGTTTCTATGAACTCAACGGCGGAGCGATCTATGTCGACTACAAGAACATCAAGGACTATACCAGAGAAGACCTGAGATCCATCTTTGGCATGGTCCTGCAGGATGCCTGGCTGTTTGACGGAACGATCAGGGAGAACATCCGTTTCGGCAAGCCTGACGCTAGCGATGAGGAGATCCGCGAAGCCTGCAGACTGGCGCATGTTGACCGTTTCATCAAGACTCTGGAGAACGGCTATGATACCGTTATCTCTGAAGATACATCCGGCATATCCCAGGGTCAGAAACAGCTTCTGACGATTGCCAGGGCTTTCCTGAAGAACCCGAAGATTCTCATTCTGGATGAAGCCACATCCTCGGTCGATACACGTACCGAACAGCTGATCCAGGATTCCATGGAAGAACTAAGAAAAGGCAGAACCGCCTTCACGATAGCCCACAGACTGTCCACCATCAGGAATGCCGATATCATCATCGTTCTGGACAAAGGCGATGTTGTGGAAGTAGGCAATCACGAACAGCTGATGGAGAAGAAGGGATTCTACTACAAGCTGTATAATGCGCAGTTTGAAAACTAGAATGTTCATCGGTTGAAATGCCGGTATATTCAAGGTATAA
>JAFONG010000243.1 GCA_017418585.1 Erysipelotrichaceae bacterium
GATACCAGAACAATATTCGTAAGATAAGCATTCGCATAGTTTACCGCATCTATAGATGCCTGTCTGCCTACTTCAACAGCCAGATCCTGCATCGGGAAAACTACCGCTCCTCTTGTGCATAATAAAGGGTAATAGTATTTACTCATAATGACCTCCTTTATTTTTAAGAAAAGACGCAAAGCGTCTTTATTTATTTCTTCAGCAGATCCAAAGCTTTCTGCAGTTTAAGATCATCCTTTAAAGTTCCCTCCGGAACATATTTCTTGATCTCTTCTACAGGCATGCCGTACAATCCGGCCATTCTATCGTATTCAGCATTTAGATCTTCTTCATTAACCTCAACCTTTTCGGCATTTGCGATTTCCTGCAGCGCCAGATTGATCTTAATACGCTTGTTCGCTTCGTCTTTCATGGAATCTCTAAACTCCTGGGCATTCTGTCCGGTAATCTGCAGGAACTGCGCCAGCGAAAGACCCTGAGACATCATTCTCTGTTCCATGTTCTGAACCATGGAATCAAGTTCCGATTTTACCATGACTTCCGGTATTTCAACTTCCGTCAGTTCGGCCAGCTTATCCATCAAGGCAGTTTCGGCATCGTCCTTTGCTTTCTCTTCCTTCTTCTTTAAGAGATTCTCTTTTGTATAATTTTTCAGTTCTTCAACAGTCGATACGTTCTCGATCTTCTGTTCCTTCACGAATTCATCATTCAGTTCAGGCAGGACCTTCTTCTTGATCTCATGAACAGTAACTTTAAATACGGCCGGTTTGCCTTTAAGATTATCGGCATGGTAATCAGCCGGGAATTCGACGGAAATGTCTTTTGATTCTTCGGACTTCATGCCGATCAGCTGAGATTCAAAACCCGGAATGAAGGAATTGGAACCGATAACCAGATCATAGTTCTCGGCTTTACCGCCTTCAAACGGAGTACCATCGATAAATCCTTCAAAATCGATGACAGCCGTATCTCCATCCTCTATTTCTCCGTCTTCTTTCAGCTCCAGATCGGCTTTTCTGTTTAACAGATCGGCGATCTGATCATCTACTTCCTTGTCCTCTACAGCGGTCTTTTCGACTTTGTACTTGATTTTCTTGTAATCGCCAAGCTTAACATCAGGAAGAACCGGACATACGAATGTCATGATGCACTTGTCGTCGCTGATCTCATCGATCTTCAGCTCCGGTCTGTCGATCAGAGTGATGCCGTGTTCCTCAACACCTTTGTTCAAAGCATCCTGAGCCAGTGCTTCTGCAGCATCGAGAAGAACTTCATTGTTGCTGATGTACTTTTCTACCAGATTCTTCGGTGCCTGTCCCTTTCTGAAACCTTTTATTTCTACCTTGGAAGCAAGTTTTCTGAAAGCGGAAGATTTTGCCTTCTCCCAGTTTTCTCCTTCCAGTGTGCAGGTCAGTTCTGCTTTTGCGTTTTCTATTTTCTTATATTCAGACATGTCTATACTCCTTTAAACCATCTCATTTTAACATTATTTATTCTTTGTTTTCTATAAAAACGCCATTTTTAGCACTTATTTATCAGCATGAAAGGCATCGTCGATAAAACGGCTGATTTTTACTGCAAGAAGCTTCCCCTCTTCTACATTCAGATTATGCGGCAATGCGAACATGCATTCTTTGAAAAGAAGATCCTGAGACATAAGCAGTTTAGACGGTTCTTTCAGATAGATTTCCCTAAGATCGCTTCGCGCAGTAAGGAAACCGTCCGATTCTTCTATCGGTTTCAGTTTCGATGGATTGAAATGTATCTTCGAGTCTCCATCGCAATACAGGAATTCATTATTGATTTCCTGCCTGATCAGTGAATCGATCAGAAGCGCTTTCGCATTCCTGAATCCCTTCGACTGAAGATATCGGTCGCAAAGACCGTAATAGTCTCTAAGATTCTTTTTCCCCATCTCATCTACCGCCAGAAGCTGATGACTTTCGTCCATAAAAAGATAAGACTCTAGCTGTTCATCATCCAGATTCGGCCTGACTGACTTGTTTTCTTTCACAATACTTTGAAAATACCGAAGTTTCTTCTCAACATCTCTAGGTATATAAACGACCTTCAGTTCATCATCAATAAGAGATCCCGCTTCATCATACTTTTCATCAAGAAGAAGATTATCGATTTTCTTAAATAGTTCTTCGTAGTAGTTCATATCTCCATCAGTATAACAGAACGCATAAAAAAAGCTTCATTTTTCAATGAAGCTTTTCTTTAAGATCCTAGTCGAATCTCTCACGATTCTTGTTGTAGTGGGTATGCAGAAGCTCGTGAGCGAGATGCGAATTCGGTTCACCAAGGAACTTTTCATAAAGTTCCTGGACCTGCTTGTTGTTATGTGACTGACGTACGACCTGTCTCTCATCCTCAGAATACAATGCGTTTGCTCTCTTGGCCTTGTAGGTGTCGAGAATGTCATCGTCTTCATTCGGCAAGAAGCACGGCTTTACGTAAGACTGACCGCCGCCGTTGATACAGCCGCCCGGACAGCCCATGATCTCAATGAACTGATACTTGGATTTGCCTTCTCTGATCTGATCCAGAAGAACCTTAGCGGATTTCATGCCAGAAGCGATCGCAACGTTAACGACAGTTCCGTTGATATCCAGAGATGCTTCTCTGATACCCGCATCATTGCCTCTGACTTCAGTGAATTCGATCTTGCCGTATTCATTGCCAGTCAGTTTGAAGTATACGGTTCTAAGTGCAGCTTCCATAACGCCGCCCGTTACACCGAATATGACACCGGCACCGGTATATTCACCCATGATGTCTTGATCCCACTGCTCATCCGGCAGTCTGTTGAAGTTGATGCCGGATCTCTTGATCAGCTTGCCGAGTTCTCTTGTCGTAAGAACGGCATCGACATCTCTGATTCCGTCGACTTCCATTTCTGGACGGTCTTTTTCAAACTTCTTGGCGACACACGGCATGATGGAAACGACGAATACGTCTTTCGGATCATAGCCTTTCTGTTTCGCCCAGTAGGACTTGATGATGGCGCCCTGCATCTGGTGCGGAGACTTGCAGGATGACAGATGATCCAGCAGATCTCCATAATAGTATTCGGCATAGTTGATCCAGCCAGGCGAGCAGGAAGTAATCATCGGCAGAACACCGCCTTCCGTTAATCTGTGAAGGAGTTCCGTTCCTTCTTCCATAATGGTCAGGTCAGCGCCGAAGTTTACGTCATAGCATCTTTCGAAGCCAAGTCTTCTTAATGCGGCAATCATCTTTCCGGTTACCGGAGTACCGATCTTCATACTGAATTCTTCACCCAGTGAAGCTCTGACGGCTGGAGCAACCTGTACAACGACATGTTTTCCTGCCTTGAAAGCGGCGTCTACCTTGTCGATCTCGGAAACTTCCATCAAAGCTCCGGTTGGACATACAGTGGTACACTGACCGCAGAGGATACATGGAGAATTCAGGAATGATCTGTTTTCCGCAGGTCCGACAATGGTATTGAAACCACGTTTTTCAAAGCCCAGTACAGAAAGCCCGTGCGCACTTGAACATCTGGCAATACATCTTCCGCAAAGAATACACTTTGATGTATCTCTCTTGATCGAAGGCGTAAGCATATCTACCGTAGTCGGCGTTTTTGCGCCTTCGTACATGTTTTCTCTGGCACCGGTAAGCTGAGCGACATGAAGAAGCTCACACTTGCCGTTCTTGTCGCATTCCTGACAGTTGCGGTTGTGGTTGGAAAGCAGAAGTTCTACGGAAGTTCTTCTTGCTGCCGTAGCTTTCGGCGAACCGATCAGAACATTCATGCCATCCGAAACAGGATAAACGCATGAAGCAACAAGTCT
This sequence comes from Erysipelotrichaceae bacterium, assembly GCA_017418585.1. Taxonomy (GTDB): domain Bacteria; phylum Bacillota_I; class Bacilli_A; order Erysipelotrichales; family Erysipelotrichaceae; genus Colivicinus. The sequence goes on from JAFONG010000243.1 coordinate 3,825, forward strand.
GAAAGGACCCTTGCCTTCCTGCGCCTCTACCAGACAGACACGGCAGGAAGCAAGAGAACACTCTCCGTGATTGAATGCACATAGCGAAGGGATATCATAGCCGCATTTCTTTGCAGCTTCCAGGATCGTAAGACCCTTTTCGACCTGATAGGTCTGACCTTCAATTGTAATATTTACAAGTTCCATCCTGTCTCCCTCCTATTGTTTCGAAATTGCGCCAAACTTACATGTCGCAATACAAGCGCCGCACTTGACACACTTGCCGGTGTCAATGAACATTGCAGGCAGTTTCTTACCCGGAGCGATGTATTCTGGTTCAATCATGTGAATCGCATCGGCAGGACAGCCTTTCGTACACATCTTGCAGCCGAAACACTTGTCTTTATTGATGACGTAAGACATCAGGTTCTTACATACATGAGCCGGACAGGTCTTGTCCTGAATATGTGCGACATATTCGTCCATGAATGAAGCCATTGTGGACAGGATCGGGTTTGGAGCAGTCTGGCCAAGACCGCACAAAGAGTTCGTCTTGACATTGTCAGCAAGCACCTTCAATGCGTCCAGATCTTCCATCGTACCGTTGCCTTCCGTGATCCTTGTCAGAATTTCCAGCATTCTCTTGGTACCGATACGAGATGGCGAACATTTGCCGCACGATTCGTCACAGATGAATTCCATGTAGAATTTCGCAACGTCGACCATGCAGTTGTCTTCATCCATGACGATCGCACCGCCGGATCCCATCATGGATCCTGCAGTGATCAGGTTATCGTAATCGATCGGCGTATCCAGGTTCTTGTCGGTCAGACATCCACCGGAAGGCCCGCCGGTCTGTATGGCCTTAAACTTCTTACCGTTCGGAATACCGCCGCCTACATCGTAAATCAGTTCTCTTAAAGTAGTCCCCATCGGCACTTCAACCAGACCGACATTGTTGATCTTGCCGCCAAGTGCGAATACTTTCGTACCTTTGGATTTTTCAGTACCGATCGAAGCGAACTTCGCAGCACCTTCTCTCAGGATGTAAGGAACAGTCGCCAGCGTTTCAACATTGTTGACGCAGGTCGGACAGCCCCAGAGACCTTTGACGGCCGGGAACGGTGGTCTAGGTCTAGGCATGCCTCTCTTGCCTTCGATGGAATTCAGCAGTGCCGTTTCTTCACCGCAGACGAATGCGCCGGCACCCAGTCTGATATGAACACGGAAAGAGAAGTCGGAACCCAGAATATTGTCACCAAGAAGTCCTACGTCTTCCATGGCTTTAATCGCAAGCTTCAGTCTGTTTACGGCAATCGGATATTCCGCTCTGACATAGAAATAGCCGTTCTGAGCACCGATCGCATAACCGCCGATCATCATACCTTCGATGACCGCAAACGGGTTGCCTTCCAGGATGGATCTGTCCATGAATGCGCCAGGGTCGCCTTCGTCACCGTTGCATACAAGATACTTCGGTCCTTCTACATCCGGAACAAACGACCATTTTCTTCCCGTAGGGAATCCGGCGCCGCCTCTTCCTCTTAATCCGGAATCCAGAACTTCCTGAATAACGGCTTTTCTATCCATCTTCAATGCCTTGGCAAGGCCGACAAATGCGCCTGCGCCCAAAGCTTCATCAATATTCTCCGGATCGATCGCACCGCATCCGTGAAGAGCGATACGCATCTGCTTCTTGTAGAATTCAATATCATCCTGTTTTGTGACTTTCTGGTTGGTCTGAGGATCTACATAAAGCAGACGATCGACGATTTCGTTGTTCTTAAGATCTTTCTCGACGATCTCTTCGACATCTTCCATCTTAACCATTCTGTAAAGAGTATCTTCCGGATAAATCTTTACGAACGGGCCCTGTGAACAGAAACCGAAACAGCCGACCTGGTTGACAGTAACCTTGTCGTCCAGTCCTTCAGCCTTGATCACTTCTGCAAATTTCTCTCTGATTTCTGCAGAATGCGACGAAAGACATCCGGTACCGCCGCATAATACGACATGACGCTTTCCGTCCTTGCCTGTATACTTGTCATCCAGGCACTTTGTACAGACTGACTGTCTGTTTTCAAGATCTTCAAAACTGCGGATAATCTCTGTCATTATGCACCTTCCCCTCTGTACTGTTCAATCAGCGGCGCTACCTTGTCAACGGACATCTTCGGATATACCGTTCCGTTGATCTGTACTGCCGGAGCAATACCGCAGGCACCGATGCATCTTAAAGCATCCAGCGTAAACAGGCCGTCTTCAGAAGTTTCACCCGGTTTGATTCCCAGCAGTTCAGAGAACTTGTCGATAACCTGCTGTGCACCCTTGACATAACACGCCGTTCCAAGACAGCATCCTACAACATTCTTCCCTTTAGGTTTTAAAGAGAAAAACGAATAGAACGTGACTACGCCATAGATCTCGGCAACAGAGATTCCGGTCTTTTCAGAAACAAGTTCCTGTACTTCCAGAGGAATATAGCCGTATTCCTTCTGAATGTCACTCAGAATCATCATCAGCGGTGTTGTTTCGTCTTTGTAACGATCACAGATTTCAAAAATCTGCTTAACAGCCGCTTCCTGTAAATGAGCCATTACTATTTGTCCTCCTTTTTTTGTCACAAAACGTCAATTCAACATAAAAACATGAACTGACTGTTACAAAAATTATATCATATTGACCCTTTACTTCGTAAAGACCGCTCAGGCGTTTAAATTCACCAATTTTAAGATGAAATGACCGGAAAATGTTATATAATCATTTCATATGAAAAAAACAGGTTTCGATAACGCCAAGTATTTAAAACTTCAGTCTCAGAACATTTCCCGCAGAGTCAGGAAATTCAGCAAGCTTTATCTGGAATTCGGCGGCAAGCTTTTTGACGACAACCACGCATCCAGAGTCCTTCCTGGCTTTGAACCGGATGCGAAGATCAAGATGCTGCTGAAACTGAAAGACAAGGTAGAGATCGTACTGGTAATCAATGCCAACGACATCGAAAAAAACAAGATGCGTTCCGATCTGGGCATCACCTATTCCCAGGATCTTTTAAGACTGATCGATTCTTTTGGTGTAGTTGATCTTCAGATAGGCGGCGTTGTCATTACCCATTTCAACAAGCAGCCGGAAGCAGTACGTTTAAGAAAGAATCTGGAAAAATCAAAGATTTCCGTCGCATATCATTATGCGATCGAAAACTATCCGAATAATGTCGATTTTATACTTTCCGATAATGGATTCGGCAAGAACGAATACCTGGAAACAAGCAGAGAGATCATCGTCGTTACCGCTCCGGGTCCTGGATCCGGCAAAATGGCAACATGTCTTTCGCAGATGTATCACGACAACAAGCATGGACTGAAATCCGGCTATGCCAAATTCGAAACCTTCCCGATCTGGAACCTGCCTTTAAATCATCCGGTCAATCTGGCTTATGAAGCCGCTACCGTGGATCTAAGCGATGTAAACATGATCGACCCGTTCCATCTGGATGCTTACAACAAGATCGCCATCAACTACAACCGCGATGTTGAAGTATTTCCGGTATTGAACGACCTGCTGGTAAGGATCATGGGGAAGCAGATCTACAAGTCTCCTACCGACATGGGCGTAAACATGGTCGGCAACTGCATCAGCGACGACGAAGTATGTCAGCAGGCAGCCAGAGACGAGATCATCCGCCGTTACTATGACACGGAAATCGAAGTCAGAAGAGACGTTTTAGGAGAGGATTCCCTGTTTAAGATGGAAACCATCATGAACAAGGCCGGCGTTTCGAAAAAGGACCGTAAAGTAGCCGTAGCTGCAAACAATCTCGCCCAGAAGACAAATGAGCCTGCCGTAGCGATCGAATACAACGGACAAGTCATAACAGGTAAAACTTCAAAACTCATGGGAGCAGCCTCTGCAGCGCTTCTAAACGCAGCTAAAAAGGCGGCTGAACTTCCCGACATCCATCTGCTGTCGGAAAAAGTGCTTACTCCTATACAGGAACTGAAAACACAGTACTTAAAGGGACATAATCCTAGACTTCATACCGATGAGGTATTGATCGCATTGGCGGTCGATTCCATCACATCCGACATCTGCGACCGGGCATTAAAGGCTCTGGAAAAACTAAAAGGATGCGAAGTGCATTCCTCCGTCATCCTTTCACAGGTCGATGTTAATGTATTTAAGAAACTGGGAATGAATCTGACGATGGATCCGATCTATCAGACAAAGAAACTGTATCACTCAAAATAGGTACAGAAATCCTTGAACGGACAGTCATCGCATTCCGGGTTCCTGGCTTTACATTTATATCTGCCAAAGAATATGAACTGATGATGCAGCTTTCCCCACAATTCTTCAGGGAAACAGCTCATCAGTTTTTCTTCTATTTTATCGACGTCATCATTTTCATCGGCGATCCGAAGTCTTTTGGACACTCTGGATACATGGGTATCTACCGCAAACGCAGGAACATCGAAGCAGTTGCTTAAAATGACATTTGCCGTCTTTCTTCCCACACCCGGCAGACTCTCCAGATCGGCTCTGCTGTCCGGAACGATTCCGTTAAACCGTTCATCAAGTACTTTGGCAAGTGAAATGATGTTCTTTGCTTTCATCCTATAAAGTCCGATGGGTCTTATTATCCTTTCGATATCTTCCTGGGAAGCATTTGCCAGTTTTTGCGCATTGCCGTATTTCTCGAAAAGCTCGCTGCTTACGCTGTTGACCCTTTCATCGGTTGTCTGTGCAGATAGAACTACGGCGATCAGCAGTTCAAAACTGTTTCTGTGATTCAGCTGACAGTAGGCATCAGGATACAGCCGGTTAAGACCTTCTTTGATCGTTTCAGTGTTTTTCATTTCTTAAAATGCCTTCAATATAGGCCATGCTGAGCTTACGATGCGCTTCGGCCAATCTTAACGCCTCTGTAAATTTCTCCTGTCCGTAAGTTTCCAGAAGATCGTTCATCTTCTGCAGCTGCATCGGTGTCAGAGGCTTTCCGAACACATCCCCTACAGTATCAAACAGATTCCTGTTCTCGGCGATTTCATATTTCTCAGGATCAAATTCGAATATGCCGTCAATATCAAATACAAGACCTTTCGTATTTGTGGAAAGTTTCAGATAGTGTTTCGATACCAGTGAAGCGATGATCTGATCCAGTTCTTTTACGGATTTATTCATTTTTGTTGAAAGATATTCATAACTGATCTGTTTCCTGTTATAACGGCAAAGTTCAACAACAAGAATAAACAGAGTTTCATCAGAACTTAGATTCAGACGGTCAAAGTTTTCAAGTATCCAGTTTTTTCTGTCGAAATACGATTCTTTATACCACTTCTTCATTTAATACCTCTCGATGATTTCCTTGCATAAGGCAGCCACTTTACTGCAGCTTTCCGGCAGATTGAAATAGAACTTTTCAAAATCGTTTTTGACAAGCGTTTCATCGGAAATGGATCTGATGATGGAACACTTCTTTCCAAATGCGTAGCAGGTATTGGCGACAGCCGCTCCTTCCATCTCGCCTGCCAACGCTTCCGGGAAGTATTTTCTTATGATTTCAAGCTGATTCTGATCCTTGATGAACTCGTTGGCGGATACGATTGCTCCGATGTTCACGTTTTCATTGTCTGATATGATTTTGAGTACTCTATCGTCGCAGGCAAAAGAGAATTTATCCGAATTGATGCTTCTGTCCCATCCCGGAACATCCATGCGCCAGTCTGCTGTTCTATTCGCTACGACAATATCTCCAACGTGAACGTTTTCATTCAAGGAACCGGCGACACCGCAGTTGATCAGCAGTTCCGGATCGAATTTCTGTATCATCAGCATCGTGTTGATCGTAGCGTAAATCATTCCTACGCCGCAGCGTCCTAAAACAACGTCTTTGCCGTTTATTTTTCCGACATAATACTCGTTATCCAGCACTTCCTGGTGATAATAGATCGTTTCGCTATCCAGTCTTTTGACGTTTTCCATCAGTTTTAAAATAGCGTCGCGTTCTTCTTTCATCGCACACAATACCGCAATCATTTTCTGTACCCCACTATGAGAACTTTTTCATTTTCAATAAAATCTTCAACGACTTTGACCCGAAACAGATCTTGCATATGCATCTTTACTGTTTCGATTTCAAAAACATTCTGATTATGATTTTCCTGTATCATTCCATCTTTTGTAAAGAAAGTAAAATGCTCACTGATCTCTCTATCTTCCGGTTCGGACAGGATTGTCCACTGGTATGGTACATCGCACACATAACCTTCTTCGATATACTGTTCTTCGAATTCTTTCAGTCTATCCATATGGTGCATGTCGAAAATCAGTCTTCCGTTCTCGTTCAGATGCTCATAAGCGCATTTAAAGAAAGCGTCAAGTTCTTCTTCGTAAAGATAATTGATCGAGTCGCAGATGCAGAGAATCAGGTCATATTTCTTATTCAGATGATAATCCGTCATGTTCAGCAGCAGATATTCGCCGTCATAGTTCTTAACGGATACTTCCTTCATTTTTTCCGATATATCAGAAGCGGTGATATCATATCCCTTTTTCTTCAGAATGCCGGCCATGACGCCTGAACCTGAAGCAAGCTCCAGAATGGTAGAAAACGGTTCTTCCTCAATGTATTTCAGCCAAAGAGACAAAGCTTCTTCATCCTGAAGAAGCGCATCGTAGTATTCGGCAAGCATTTCGTAGTTGTCTACATTTCTACTCTCGGCAGATCTTTCCATAGGCCTTCCAGATTATAAAGTTCCCTTTCTCCATCGTAGAATACATGGCACAGTATCGTATCCAGATCGATCAGAAACCATTTTGTCGTACTTTCCGCATATATGTGTTTTACATGGAATCCAGCTTCTAACGCTTTATCTTCCACATTGTCGATGATGGATTTTGCCATACGGGCATTTCTGGCTGTACCGATAATGAAATAATCGATATAAGGAGACTGTTTCGTAAAATCGATCACAGTCAGTTGCGATGCCTGTTTCTCGTCCATTGCATCATAGGCGATTTTCAATAAATCTTTCATTCTTTACTTCTTTAATGTACCTCTCAACGTCCCATCCAAGGGTTTCATAAGCCTGATACAGATCTTTACGGGCTATTTTTATAATATCATCCTTTATTCCTCTAAGCGGTTCTCTTTTATCGGCGATATAAAGAATCAAGGAAAGCCTGTCTTTGGATTGACATATCGTGTGATTGTATATGGCGTTCAGGATATCTTTATCATGAAAACCGGTTTTCTCTTTCAGATAGTATGGAGCGACCCAGGCGTGGTATGCGCCGCTTATGCCGTTGAGCTTATCGGGATCGTAGAAATTCAGATAGTCTTCAAGCAGTGCAGGATCGCTTTTTTCAAAACCTTTGCACACGTCATGCAGCAGTCCTGCCGTATATGCTTTTTTCGGATCGACATGATGACACAAAGCCAGATCTCTTGCCGTTTCGGCAACAGAAAGCGAATGCTCGTATCTAGACTGTTTCAGGTTATTCTTAACTAAATGTTTCAAAAGTTCCGGATTATTAAGAATCTTTTTTCTTTCTTTAGAATCCAAAGACATGAAACAATCGAATGTAACATCTTCATAATTCATGGCAAAACGATCTTCTTGTCTTTTGAAGTCTTATATAAAACCAGTGTCTTGCCGATTTTCTGGACAAGTTCCGCACCGGTATTGGCGCACAGATCTATGGATATTTCATTCATCGAAAGCTCACATGTTTTCAATACGGAAATCTTCACAAGTTCTCTGGCCTTCAGCGCTTCTTTCAAAGAATCGAACAGATTCTGCGATAAACCGTCTTTTCCGATCTGAAAAAGAGCTTTCTCATTAACTGCAAGACTTCTTAAATATCTCTTCTGCTTCCCGCTTAACATCAGATATCAACCTCGCTTTCAAAAATCCTTACTTTATTCAGGGAATGAACTCTGATCCTGCACTTCCCATTGACTTTAAACATGCCTAATCCTTTAATAATGAACATTTGTTTACCATCGATATCATATTCGGAAATACCCAAAGGCTTGATCCTAAGAACGAATTCGCAATAATGCTGCTGATAGTAGTCGTCCGCATGGTCGTACCTGGTTCGGTGGATCTTGTTCTGATTGTTGATATAGAAAGTGATGGAAGACTTTTCTTCCGGGATTACGTCTACTCTTAATAAACCGTCATAGAAATAACTCTGCGGATCGTTCAGCTGGAACACTTGCGGTTTGATCGTTCTGTCGATCTTAGAAAGTCTGTATTTTTCCAGGTTCAGATATGTCGCATAATTGTTCACATCTACAAGTCCGGGCGTATCGATGAACTGATAATCCTTATAATCGATCTGAATCTCTTCCAGCGTCGTTCCTGGATACATCGAAGCCGTCAGAGAATCCGAATGCAGCAGTTTGTTGATCAGCGAAGACTTTCCGGCGTTTGCCCAGCCGCAGAATACGACTCTTTTCGCCTTCATTTCCGACAGGATCAGATAGAACTGATCATTAAAGGCTCTTTCGTATTTATTTGTCATGACGGCAGCCTTGATATTCGGATATTTCTTATTCAGATCAAACAGGATTCTCGTAAGGATCTTGTTTATCTTTACGTCACTTACGTTTTCAGGAAGAATATCGGTCTTGTTGATCAGCAGAAGTACATTGTAATCTTTAAACATTTCCAGCAGATCATCATCCTTCAGACAAAAAACATCCAGAACATCGATGATCAGCACGAACAGTTCATTGCTGTACTTCTGAAAGATTCTGATGATCTTTTCGTTTGTTACGTAATTCGTCTTGAAATGCGTCGTATCGCCGTAATGAAGCAGTCTAAAACACCTCTGACAGTAATCCTGATTCATGTCGGCAACATAGCCTACCCCTTCTCTTTCTTTATGCTGCAGCTCTATTCCGCATCCTTTACATTTCTTCATGCAGTATCCTCTTCCAGATGATTTTCTCTATCTTTCTGTTTCTGGCTGTAACAGGCGTATCTTCTTCCTGCAGCTGTCGGCAATAGATGCCGTAGCATCCGCTCAAATTGGCACCAAGAATATCCGTCAGAAGCTGATCACCCATTACGATCGTTTTAGAAGGCTTAGTTTTCATCTTCAGACAGGCAAGCCAGTAGGCAAACGGCAGCGGTTTCCCTGCCCAGAACCAGATATCCGCGTCAATGTCCCGGATAAACATCTTGACTCTTTTAAGATTGTTGTTGGAAAAAATAAGAACTCTAAAGCCGTTGGTTCTAAGATTGTTTATGAACTGTTCAGCTCTTTCGTCACAGGTTCCGGTATCCGGAACGGCGATTGTATTGTCTATATCCAGAAAAACCGTATCAAAGCCCCGTTCTTTGTAGTACTTCGCATCAAAATCGGTAAATATTGGTAGAATCTTTTTCGGTCTGAATAAAGCCATGTCAGTTAAACAGAGATGTCTGCTCCTCTTCCTGCTGCCTGTCGTAGTATCCTTCAGGCAGATCGATGATTTCCACGTCAGAAATATCGCTCATGTCTTTCTTAATGATGAAATAACCGTTCTTAAGCTTCAACGGAACAGAGAAAGACTGTTCCAGATCCATGAACGGAATATTGGAAACAGGTATTTCGTTAACGTTACCGTCATTGCAGATGTAAAGATTGCTGTAACCGGATACCATCATGGATCTATTGATATAGTGCGGATTGGATTTGATCTGTTTAAACACCCTGTAGCCTTTCGTGTTCCTTGAAGTCAGATCCAGCGTTTCCTTGTGAATTCTCTTGAATCCGCCCTTGTTCGAACATAAGAGCAGTTCTTCACTTCCGTGCCTGTCCGCCACTACGGATGCAAGTTCGTCGTTTTTTACGTTGATGGCGATAACGCCGAGTGCCTTAGGAGCAAGATCAGACAGAATATCTGAAGAATAACGGTTGCAGTATCCTTCCTTTGTCAGCAGGATCAGATCGTCTCCCTGATAACAGACACATACCGATACGAGTTCATCATCGCCACGAAGCTTCATGCATGTCAAAGCCTTTGACGTTCTTTCAGCCTTCAGTCTTGGAAAAGATGTCTTCTTGATCATGCCGTTTCTGGTAGCAGTAATAAGGAAGGCGTAGGTATCGAAATTCTTGACTACGACAGCACCGACAATCTTCTCCATGCCTTCCATCCTGACATAATGAGAAACATGCTTTCCAAGATCCTTAAAACGGCATTCCTCGATCCTGTATACCGGAACATAGGCATAGTTTCCTTTGTTGGTAAACAGAAGCAGCGTATCCAGAGTATCGCAGGACTTCATGCCGATCAGGGCATCTCCTTCTTTTACGAAAGGCAGCTGGTTCTCATTGGCATTGAATGCCCGTTCGGAGAATCTTTTCAGATATCCGTCTCTTGATACGCTGATGTAGCACGCCTCATTGGCAATCATCGCCAGTTTATCGATCACGACATCTTCCACTTCTTCTTCCACAGTCGTTTTTCTCGGCGTAATGAATTTTTCGTTGATTTCCTGCAGTTCCCTGACAAGAACGGAATCCAGGACATCCGCTGAAGAAATGATCGCATTCAGTTCGGCGATCTCCTTGATCAGAGTCTCATTCTCTTCTTTCAGAATGCTGATATCCGTGGAAGACAGTCTGTAAAGTCTTAATGAAACGATGGCTTCAGCCTGTTCTTCGGTAAACAGAAAAGCTTCTTTCAGCTTTTCCTTGGCATCCTTCTTGTCTTTAGACCTTCTGATCAGCGCTATGACGTCGTCCAGGATCGAAACAGCCTTTATCAGGCCTTCTACGATGTGCAGACGTGCCTGTTTCTTGTCTCTAAGGTAAACAGACCTGTTTAAGACAACGCTTCTCCTGTGCTCTATAAATGCGTCCAGCGCATCGCCAAGAGACATCAGGACAGGCTTGTGGTTTACGATAGCGACATTGTTGTAGGAATAGTTGACCTGAAGATCGGTATTCTTATACAGATAGTTCAGGATCAGTCTGGTATTGGCATCCCGTTTGCATTCAACGACGATTCTTAAGCCGTTTCTTCCGGATTCATCCCTGACATCGACAATACCTTCAATTTCCTTTGATAGATAAATATCCGTTATCTTCTTGACCAGCTGCGACTTGATCACTTCATAAGGAATCTCGGTAACAATAATCTGAGATGATGTCTTTCCTTCTTCGATTTCGCATCTGCTTCGGACAACGACCTTGCCCTTTCCTGTACTAAAGGCTTCCGATATCTGTTTCTTGCCTTGGACAATACCGCCCGTAGGAAAATCCGGGCCCTTTACGAACTGCATCAGTTCTTCTGTAGAACAGGAAGGATGCTTCATCCGATAGATGCAGGCATTGATGATTTCGTTGAGATTGTGCGGAGCGATATTGGTGGCATATCCGGAGGCAATGCCTGTCGATCCGTTAACCAGCAGAACAGGATATCTGGCCGGTAATACGGTAGGTTCCAGATGCGTGTCATCATAGTTGTTTGTCATGGCAACGGCATCACAGTCGATGTCATCCAGAAGCAGATGAGCACTCTTTCCCAGTCTTGCTTCGGTATAACGCATCGCTGCCGGAGGATCATCATCGATCGATCCGTTGTTTCCGTGCATGTCGATCAGAGGAACATTGATCTTCCAGTCCTGAGACATCCTGACCATGGCTTCATAGATGGAACTGTCGCCATGCGGATGGAAAGTTCCCATAACGCTGCCTACGGTCTTTGCGGACTTTCTGTGCGGTTTTTCATAGGTATTCCCATCGATATACATCGAATAAAGAATTCGTCTCTGAACAGGCTTTAAACCGTCCCTGGCGTCTGGCAGCGCTCTTTCCTGAATAATATATTTCGAATAGCTGCCGAAACGGTCAGACATGATATCGTCCAACGTTTCATTGACAAAGCTTTCTACGATTTCTTCTTTCTTTTTCCTAGCCATTTCTTGTAACTCTGTAGTCTTCTTCTAAAGTGAAATCGATGTTGTCGTCGATCCATTTTCTTCTGATCTCGGCATTGTTGCCCATCAGAACGGAGATCTTTCTTTCACATAATGCCGCATCTTCAATGGAAACCTGTATCAGCGTTCTTCTTTCAGGATCCATCGTGGTATCCCAAAGCTGATCGGCATCCATCTCGCCCAGACCTTTATAACGCTGAATATCCGCCCTGTCTCCGAGTTCTTTTTTCATTTCATTGAGTTCTTCGTCGGAATACAGATAGATTCTTTCTTTGTTTTTCATGACTCCGTATAGAGGAGGCATGGCGATATAGACATGACCTGTCTCGATCAGTTCTCTCATGAAACGGTAAAAAAACGTAAGTAAAAGAACCTGAATATGGGCGCCGTCCGTATCGGCATCCGTCATGATGACGACTTTGTCGTAATGAATGTCATCGATGTTGAAATGAGGACCGACGCCTGCTCCGATACAATGGACGATGGTATTGAGCTCTTCGTTCTTTTCGATCTCGCTGATGGATGCACGTTCAGTATTTAAAACCTTTCCTCTTAATGGAAGAATAGCCTGGAAGGAAGAATCACGGCATTTCTTGGCACTGCCTCCTGCCGAATCGCCCTCCACCAGGAAAAGTTCAAGCCTGGAAGAATCTCTTGTCTGGGCCGGAGCCAGTTTTCCGCTAAGGATCTCTTTACTCTTAAGAGATGATTTCTTTCCGGATCTTGCTTCATCTTTCGCCTTTCGGGCGGCTTCTCTGGCCAAGGAAGCTCTCTGAATCTTCTTGATCAGCTGAATTGCGATCTCTTTATTCTCATGAAGGAAATATGTCAGCTGTTCAGAAACGATGCTGTCGATAACCGTCTTGGCTTCCGGTGTTCCTAGTTTCCCTTTGGTCTGCCCTTCAAACTGCAGAATGGATTCCGGAATGGAACAGGAAATGATCGAAGTAAGACCTTCCCTGACATCGCTTCCCTCGAAATTCTTGTCTTTTTCTTTTAAGAGTCCGTTTTCTCTGGCGAATTCGTTGATAACTTTCGTAAAAGCGGACTTGTAGCCGATCTCGTGCGTACCTCCATCGGATGTTCTGACGAGATTGACATAGGAGAATGTATTTTCCTGATAACCGTCCGTGTACTGGAATGCGATATCGGCGGAAATGCGGTCCTTTTCTCCATGAAAACAAACTGTATCATGCAGTACATCCTTATCCTCATGAAGATAATCCATAAATGCCTTCAAACCTTCGTTGTACAGGAACGACTGTTCCTCGCCGGAACGAAGATCCTTAACAGTCAGTTTTACGTTTTTCAGCAGGAAAGCCTCTTCCTGAGCGCGTTCCAGGATGGTCTGATAATTGAATACGGTAGTCTGGAAAATAC
>JAFONG010000039.1 GCA_017418585.1 Erysipelotrichaceae bacterium
ATGCTGAAGAGAAACTGAGACTTCGGTTCATGCAGAAAGCGCTGGACAAGGGCGTTCAGATCGTTCAGCTTCCCTGCCCAGAATTTACTCTGTACGGCGCAAAAAGATGGGGACATGTTTCCGATCAGTTCGACAATCCGTTCTTCAGGAAGCACTGTCAAGAAATCCTGGAACCGGTCATCGATCAACTCAAAGAATATCTGAACAACGATGACAGATTTGAAGTGTTAGGGATTGTCGGAATAGACGGTTCTCCAAGCTGCGGCGTGGATTATACCTGTTACGGAAACTGTCTTGGCGCCTTTGACGGCAGAACGGATCTGGAAGAAACTTTGCAAAGCATACGTCTTGATAAAGGGAAAGGCGTCTTCATGGATGTACTGGATGAGATGCTGAAGGAAAACGGCCTTGAAGACCGTGTTGTCATGAAATCCCTGTTTGCGACAGAGCCGGACAAGTGTCTGGATCTGATTCAATAATTAGAAAGGATTCTCATATGGATCTTGAATTTAAAACGATCATGCATTTCCGCGAACTGGGCGGAATGAGAACGGAAGATGGAAGAAGCATAAAACACGGCTTCTTTTACCGCTGCGGCGAGCTTGCCGGGGCATCTAAAGAAGATCAGGAGAAAGTCAATTCCCTGAACATCGCATACGATTTCGACCTGAGAGGAAAACAGGAAGCACTGTACCGTCCGGATTTTGAAGGAAACTTCCGTTACGTTCATATCCCAGCAAACGAAGGTCTGCAAAGAAGCGACAAGCTTTTTGTCAATGTCAGATCTTTCATGGATCTGTTCACCGGAATGAACGAAGGAAGATACAACTACCACATGCACCACTTCGCCCTGGGATACTTCAACATGCCCTACAATAGAAACTGCGTCTCTACGGTATTAATCAGTCTGAATGAACACAGACCGATCCTGCTGCACTGCTATGCGGGAAAGGACAGGACAGGCGTGCTGTGCATGATCATCGCTGCGGCTTTAGGTTGCGGCTATGAGCAGTGCAAGGCCAACTACATGTTCCACAATACTTTGATGGAAGAGGAACGCAAGGAATACATGAAAGAGCTGGAACGACGCGGCAGCACGAAATGGGGCATCAGGGCTTTCGACATGACCAATACTGCGGTAGAGTCCTGGTTCGACTGTGCCTGGTACAGCATCTTCAACTCCTACCGGACCATCGACGAGTATCTGATCGAAGAGATCGGAATCAGCAGAGAACAGATCGACGACTGGAGAAGTTTCTATCTGGAATAAATAGACAAAAGACGGCATGCCGGCCTTCTTTTTTGTTTTAGATCCGTGAATCGGTTATAATAACAACGATGAAATGCATTGGATTAGACCTGGGAAGCGTGACCTGCGGGATCTCCCGTTCTGAAACCGGTATTCTGGCTCAGCCGGTAAAAACGATCCGTTTTCCTTCAGAAGATTATGATGAGGCCATCGACAGGATCCTGGAGCTTTTGAAAGAGGAAAAACCGGATCTGGTTGTGATGGGTTATCCGCTGCTGGAAAACGACGACGAAGGTCCCAGGGCAAAACTTTCCCGGGAGATCGGGGAAATCATTGAACAGGAGTCCGGAATCAAGGTCGTTCTTCAGGATGAACGCAATACCACAAAGGATTCGGAAGACTTTCTGATCAAAGCCAACGTTTCCCGCAAGAAACGCAAGAAAGTGATCGACCAGCAGGCTGCCGTAAGGATCCTGCAGTATTATCTGGATAAACAGAAAAAGACGACCGTTTAGGTCGTCTTTTTTATTTCTTATAGCCTGCCCACATTCTGTCTGTGGCTTCTTTGACGGCTTCGGTCATCTTTTCGACATCCTGCGGATCCCATGCTTCCATGTCTTTTCTAAGGAATGAAGTCTTGTCCACCCGGTTGTCGAAGACGCCGATCGGCAGATGATAGGTCTTGCCGTAGGCTTTAACCGTAACGGTATCCTTGACTTCTGAATTCTCGATCAGATACTGCATGTCGTCGACACCGTAGTCTCCCAGCATGACAGACATCGGAACGCCGTGGAAGAGATTGGAACCCGGATCGTCCGGATTGGCTCTTTCGTTGTTCTTTCTTCTGGATTCTTCCGGCGTTACCCAGATGTACAGGATGGCCGCTTCTTCCAGCAGATCCGGTGCGAACTGCGGCAGCGTATACTGGTAGCCGTAGGCACCCGTTAATGGCATCGGAGATCCGTCCGGTCCTCCTCTAGCACATTCGATGACGATCGTCTTGTTGGTGAAGTCTTCAGGGATCTGCGATTCCTTTTCTTCCAGCATCTTTACCGCTTCCGCTTCCAGGTTCTTTGCGATGGTCTGTTTGGTTTCTTCATCCAGCAGTGCCATGCGCGGAGGCAGTCCGACAGCAGCGGCAGCTCTGTCGATACGATCGAACAGATAGCGGGCCGGGGAATCCGTCTTCACGCGTTTGCGGTTCAGCAGATCATGATAGTCTTCGTTGAGCAGGTGTACCAGTGTGCCCCAATCGTAGTTGTCGATGAACGGATTTTGTCCCGGATAGAAGATCGGATCTTTTCCCAGTTTCACCATCTCGTTATCGATACATCTCATGAAATGGACATAAGGGAAATCGTCCAGCTGAAGATTGTCGCCGATATGGAATTCGTTCTCCAGTCTTTCCGGTTCTATGTTTGCCATGAAATGGCGTACTTCGGATTTTCCGCTAGCCGGCAGGGCAATCAGCAGAACTGTCTTAAAAACTTTCTTACTCATTTTTTCACCTCACAATATTAACCTTTAATACCGCCGCGCGACATACCGGAAATGATGTATTTACGCGCAAACAGGAAGATGATGATCATCGGTATGACGACGATCGTCGAAGCAGCCATCATTCTGTCGTTTCTCTGACCGCCTTCGGTCATGAAGGCATAAAGTCCAAACGGCAAAGTACGGACGGTCTTGGAGTTGGTAGCGATCATCGGCCACAGGAAGGAGTTCCAGGTTGCGATCGCATTCAGCAGGATGATCGTAGCCAATGACGATTTCGCCATCGGAACCATGACTCTCCAGAGATACTTCCAGTCGGAACAGCCGTCGACTTTTGCCGCCTGATACAGCGATTCCGGTACGGAATCGAAGAAACCTTTCAGAATGTAGGTATAGAAGATACTGGACATGAACGGCAGTATCAGTGCCCAGATCGTATCATGCAGCTTCCATCCGACGATCGTACGGTAGTTGGTGATGATGATCATCTCGTAAGGAACCATCATCAGCGACAGGAGCAGGGAGAAAATGAATTCTCTGCCCGGGAACCTCAGTCTTGAAAACGCAAAGGCGGCAAGGATCGTCGTAAACGAGCAGGCGACGATACAGCCCAGCAGCGCCAGCGTCGAGTTGACGAAGTAGCGTCCAAACGGAGCCGTCTTGAAAGCGTAGATGAAGTTTTCCAGATTGAACGGATTGCTTGGGAAAAGTGAAGGCGGAATCAGGTTGATTTCCTGATAGGTCTTGAATGCGCCAGTGATCATCCAGTAGAACGGGAAGATCATGATGATCGAACCGATGAACAGAACGACATAGGTAAGGATCTTGCCGACCGAGACCGGTTCTTTGCCTGAATGCTTATCTGAGCGCGTCTCTGTGTTTCTTGGCTTGTTTGACATCTTCGCCTCTCTCCTTTCTTGACCACGCCTGTACGGCCCGCTGCAGCATCGTAAATACGAAGACGATCACCAGCAGCATGACAGCCGCTGCCGATGCATAGCCGTATTTCGGCGGGGTAAGGACACGGAACTCGTAATAGATATAATAGACAACGGTAAACAGGTTGTATGCGACACCCGGACCGTTAAACAGCGGGAACAGTTCATGGTACATCTTGAAGGTCGAGATCATGTTGATGATGATTACCAGCATGATGGTCGGAGCCAGTAGAGGAACCGTGATCCTGAAGAAGATCCTCAGAGTCTTGGCGCCGTCGACCTTGGCGGCCGTGTAGTAGAGCGGATCGATGTTCTGCAGACCCGAGAGCAGCAGGATGATGGTGTTCGGCAGAATCGCCCAGATACCGAAGATGACCAGGGCGACGAAGTTGCCCGATGCATTGCCCAGGAACTGAATCGGTTCGATGCCCATCAGGGACAGGACGTAGTTGATGATGCCGAAC
>JAFONG010000244.1 GCA_017418585.1 Erysipelotrichaceae bacterium
CTATGCGATAAACAGGAAGAACGTCATCATCGTGGATGACAGCGGCTATGTCAAGAAGGCCATGGAAGAGATCGCCAGGACCAAGAAATGGACGGCTCCCTGTCTGGAAAGATTCCTCTACGATTTCCTGGATCATATCGTAAAAGACGATCTGCGCATCATGGAGAAGTACGAAACGGAACTGGACGAAATGGAAACGAAGATCCAGAACAACGAACGGGACATTTCCATGAACGGCGCAAACTATGTCAGATCCTCGATCCGCTACCTTTTGACGCACTACGAACAGCTGATGGATGTAGTACAGGAACTCGATGAGAACGAGAACGGATTCTTTGCCGAAGAAAACATGCGCTACTTCCGTTCGTACATGAACCGTCTCGACCGTCTCTACAACAACGCGGCATCCTTAAGAGACTACTCGGTACAGATCCGGGACTATCACCGGGAATCGATCGCGGTGCAGCAGAACAACATCATGACTCTGCTGACGGTCGTAACAAGCGTGTTCATGCCGCTGACCCTGATCACGGGATGGTACGGAATGAACTTCAGATACATGCCGGAGCTGAATGTGCCTGTATCCTATCCGATCGTGTTTATCGTATGTATCCTGATCGTCGTGGTATCGCTGCTGTACTTCAAGAAAAAGAAGTGGCTGTAAATAAATCGAGGAGTGCAATATGAGAAAAGAACTGTTAGTCGCATCCGCAATAGCGTATCTTCTGTATCGGCTGAATGCGAAGACTTCTACGAAGAAGATCGAAGGCGAGAATGCAGTCAGTGAGCTGAGAATGATACCGATCAACGGTACGGAGCTTGCCGTCATGATCAGAGGTACAGACAGAAACAATCCGGTCCTGCTTTGCGTCACGGGAGGTCCGGCTGGTACGGAGATTCCTTTGATCAGAAAGTATGAGAAGGAACTGGAGAAACACTTCACGATCGTTCATTACGATCAAAGAGGCGCAGGAAAGTCTTTCTCGTTCAAAGAGGATTACAAAGACATCAACTATCATCAGCATGTGAATGATCTGATTGCTTTGACGGAGTATGTCAGGGAATATCTGAACAAGGACAAGGTCTACATCATGGGTCATTCCTACGGAACCTATCTGGGTTCGCTGGCTGCCGATGAGAAGCCGGAGTATTACGAGGCCTATATCGGTATCGGCCAGATGGCGGATACGGCCAAGGCGGAATACTATTCGCTGGAATCATGCATCGAAGCGGCAAAAGAGAAGAACAATATCAGGGATGTCAAATATCTGGAGTCGATCCGGGAGAAGGTCAGAAACGGCGAGATGTATACCCCTCGGGCCTTTGTGCACAAGTACAGGTTTGCAGAACGTGAGGATCACCATGAAATGTCGGATCTGATGAAGAATATTCTATTCGGACCGGAATACAATCTGATGGACGGAATCAAGATGTTCTATGCGGCCGGGAAGTATGCGATGCCTCTGGCCATGCAGGCGGTCAAGGAACCGTTGACTGATGTGATCAAGGAGAATAAGATCCCATCCTACTATCTGCTGGGCAAGTATGACGGCATGACGCATACCGCTGCCGCAAAGGAATATTTCGATTCTCTGGGCGGGGATGTCGAAAAAGAATTCATCGTCTTTGAGAATTCCGCACATTCTCCGCAGATCGAAGAAAACGAGAAGTTCGTCGACTGGATGTGCAATCATTTATTAAAAGAAAAAGAGCTGTAAGCTGTATATAGAAAAGAGGATAAGAATATGAGAGAACTGTTGATCAGTACGATGGCTCCGGTGCTTTGGGTCATGACTATTTTTGATGCCGTAGCGATTTATTTCATGATTAAGGAATTCAGAAAAGGAAAGGTCGATCAGATTCCTTTGCTGACAGGAATCCTGTGTCTGGGCCTGTTTTATGATTCCCTGATCCTGGCCAGCGGCTGCTTCCTACAGTACGGTACACTGTTTCATCATCTCAGCCAGCTGAGATATATCCTACACTGTACGCTGATCCCTTTACTGTTCCCGATCTGTGCCTATTCTCTGACCGACAACAAGACGGTCGTCAAAGTCGTCTGGATCCTTTCGGTCATCATCATGATCCTGGGACTTGCAGGAGGACTTACGGTCGTAACGGAACCGAGAACGGTCGGAGCGATCAGAAGATATGCATCTTCCGATCTTACCGGAAAGTTCTCAAGCACGCTGACATCACTGCTGGATACGGTTCCGGTCTTCATCATGATCGGTATCGGCATCTATCTTTGGATCAGAAAGAAGAATCCGAACATGTTCTTCGCGGGATTCTTCATGCTGCTGTTTACTCTCCTGGGGATATTCCTGGGCAAGGATCCGTCAGGCGACAGGAGTCAGAGTCTGATGTTCTATATCTCCATGTTCGGTGAAGCGCTGATGGTGTATTTCCTGTGGCGGTTCATCCGGAAGAAATAATCTTCGAAGCAAGCCCTTAGGGGCTTTTTGTTTGATAGGATATAATGATAGAGGGGCATTACGATGAAAACAGAATGGTATAAGGAAGCGATAGTCTATCAGATCTATCCTTTTAGTTTTCTTGACAGCGACAACGACGGCTGGGGAGATATCGAAGGAATCATTTCAAAACTCGACTACATCAAGGATCTTGGCGTAACGGCGATCTGGTTCTCGCCGCTGTATCAGTCACCGGACTACGATTACGGCTACGATATCAGCGACTACAGGGAAATCGACAGGAAGTTCGGAACGATGGCCGATTTCGACAGGCTTCTGAAAGAATGCCACAAAAGAGATCTCAAGGTGATCATGGACATGGTCATCAATCATACTTCAACTGAACACAGATGGTTCAAGGAAGCGATCAGTTCCCCCGATTCTCCATACCGGGACTACTACATCATCCGCAAGGGAAAGAAGCAGAAAGGAAAACTGCTTCCGCCAAGCAACTGGGCTTCCACCTTTACCGGAAGCGCATGGGAGAGGATAGGAGATACCGACGAGTTCTATCTCCACCTGTTCTGTAAGGAACAGGCCGATCTCAACTGGGAGAATCCGAAAGTCAGGGACGAGATC
>JAFONG010000245.1 GCA_017418585.1 Erysipelotrichaceae bacterium
AATAAGGATTACAAGAAGAAACTGGATTCAACCGGTTCGACAAAGGCCATGCCTCTTCCTGTATCGCTGTTCATGTGGGCTTACTCCATGTGGATGTATACGGCACAGACTTCCGCTCTTTCCTACAGAGTTATGAACAGAGCTTCAGACAACCTGTTTGCCTGGATCGGCATCATCATCATGTGTCTGGCCATTTATGGAGAAGCGACAGCCGATGCGCAGAAGTCGGCAGCCAAGAAGATCAATCCAAAACGTTTCTGTGATACGGGATTATATAGATACTGCCGCTGTCCGAACTACTTCTCGGAAGTTCTGTTCTGGGTCGGCGTAACGGTGTCCGGCATCGGTGCTGTTCAGGGAAAACAGTGGATCATCTGCCTGATCGCCTTGTGTCTGATCACCTACGTCATGTACAACTCGGCACAGAGACTGGAACTCAGACACGAGAAGACTTACGGTCTTGATCCGGAGTACCAGAAGTATTCCGATACCGTTCCTCTGCTGTTCCCGTTCACGAAGCAGTATCATTCCATGAAGGTATACAGGGACTGATATGAAAGAGTTTTCTGTACCAATGGCGCTGGTGGATTACATCCCCGTCGTTCTGTTCTTCCTGGCGGCTAATCTTATCAGCAGAGATCTGAAAGGAAAGATGAACAGGCCTTCCTTCTATACGTTTATTGCTGGAACAGGTCTGGTGACTGTAGCCGGTCTACTGAAGGCTACCTATAAACTGCTGTATGCGCTGAACATCGGCTATTTCACCTGGATGTCGGGGCAGTTCTTTTCCAATCAGGCTTTCGGTTTCCTGCTTGCAGGTATCGGACTGATGATGCACATCCTGAAGAAAGACAGAACCTATGCTTTCCTGCCGACGATGGCTCTGGTAGGCATCATGGTAGTAGGACTTGGTGCGATGGATGCGGGACTGTGTTTTCTGGCAAACAGGCTGAAGAAAAGAAACGCTCTGGTCTGCTTCATCGTTTCCTTCTTCCTGTCGCTGGGAATGGGTTACCTCTCTACCAAGAACTTCGACAAGGCTTTCATGAACTGGGTCGCTCAGCTGGTCAATGTTTTCGGCCAGGGACTGCTGTATCTGGGTTCATCCATTCTGCATAAAGCCGGTCTGAAAGATCTTTAATACAGGCAATCATCATGAATGAAAGTCACAAACAACGGTTTGTGACTTTTCTATTTCCCGAGATGTTACAATACAGGTATGAAACTGACTGTCTTGTGCGACAACAATACATTCATCGATCAGTACTATCTGGGAGAACCGGCGCTTTGTTTCTACATAGAAACAGAGAACGACCGCATCCTTTTCGATACGGGCTATTCCGATGTCTTCATGAAGAACGCGAAGAAAATGGGAATCGATCTGAATGGAGTGAATAAGATCGTTCTTTCCCACGGTCACAACGATCATACGGGAGGACTTGTCCATTATCTGAAAGAAAAGAGGAACGTGGAAGTGATCGCTCATCCGGATGTTTTCATCCATCGGGAAGATGAAACAGGCGTGATATCCTCGCCTCTTACATTTGAAGAAGTCGGTGAGAGATGCAATCTCAACCTCACTAAAGAGCCGTATGAAGTCAGCAGGAATCTGATCTATCTGGGAGAAATACCTGTCGGCTGCGGATTTGAAAAGAGAATCCCGATCGGCAAGACAGACAAAGGAGAAGACGACTATATCATGGACGATTCCGCCCTGGTCTATCAGGGAACAGAAGGGATCTTCATTATCACCGGCTGTTCGCACAGCGGCATATGCAATATCATCGAATACGCTAGGAAGGTGACCTCAACAGACAAGGTCACGGGTGTTATTGGCGGTTTCCATCTTCTGCAGGAAGGAGAGCGCCTGAATCGTACAGTCGATTATCTGAAGAAACAGAACATAAAAGAACTGTATCCATGCCACTGTGTTTCTCTGAAAGCCAAGATCGCCATGGCAAACGAAATGAAAATACAGGAAACAGGAACAGGCCTTTCAATAGAGATAGAATAGGGAGATAAGGATATGAAACTACTGGAAGAAAGAATCATCAGGGACGGAAAGATTTTACCGGGAGATATCTTAAAGATCGACAGTTTTCTGAATCACCAGATCGATGTTCAGCTGATGGATGAGATCGGTGCAGAGTTCTATCGTTTGTTTAAAGACGCCAGACCGGACAAGATCCTAACCATTGAAGCCAGCGGGATAGCGATCGCAGCGGCTACGTCAAGATGTTTCGGCTATATTCCCGTTGTCTTTGCGAAGAAGACGGCGGCTTCCAACATGTCGAAGGACGCCTATCAGGCAAGCGAACACTCCTATACCAGAAACATCGACTATACCATTCAGGTAGCCAGAGACTACCTGAAAGAAGGAGAGAGGGTGCTGATCCTGGATGACTTCCTTGCGAACGGGGAAGCGATGTGCGCGATGATCAAACTCTGCAAAGAAGCCGGAGCGGAAGTTGCCGGATGCGGTTCCGTCGTATGCAAGACATATCAGCCGGGGGAACAGCGCATCAAGGATCTTGGATATAAAGTTGAAGTGCTGGCTAGAGTCAAGTCGATGACGGACGGCGGTCAGATCGAATTCGAGTAAATGAAAGGCCTTCTTGAAGAAGGCCTTAAGTTTTATTTACCGCTTTCCATTTCGATGACTTTACGGAACTGCGTTTCGTAGAGCTGTTTGTATACGCCGTTCATGGCGATCAGTTCTTCGTGCTGTCCTTCTTCGACGATCCTGCCGTCGGAAATGACCAGGATCCTGTCGGCCTGCAGGATAGTAGAAAGCCTGTGGGCAATGACGATGGATGTTCTGTTTTCCATCAGGACATCCAGGGCGTTCTGTATGGAGCTTTCGGAAATGGAATCCAGTGCAGAAGTCGCCTCATCCAGGATCAGGATCTTTGGATCTTTCAGGATGACTCTGGCGATGGAAA
The DNA here is from genome assembly GCA_017418585.1 of Erysipelotrichaceae bacterium. Classification (GTDB taxonomy): domain Bacteria; phylum Bacillota_I; class Bacilli_A; order Erysipelotrichales; family Erysipelotrichaceae; genus Colivicinus. The sequence continues at coordinate 2,943 of JAFONG010000245.1, forward strand.
GTCTCTGCTTCTCGCCGCCGGACAGTTTCAGGCCGCGGTTGCCTACCTGGGTATCGTAGCCGTCTGGCTGAGAAACGATGAAGTCATGGATGTTGGCGATCTTGCAGGCGTTATCGATCTCTTCCTGTGTGGCGTCTGCCTTGGCAAACAGAAGGTTTTCTTTTATTGTTCCGTTGAACATGTAAGCTTCCTGCGTGACCATGCCGATATTGGAACGAAGATAAGTCAGATCGATATCCCTGACATCGCTGTTATTGATCTTAACCGCACCGCTCTTGACATCATAAAGACGCGGAAGCAGGTTGACGACTGTGGACTTTCCCGATCCGG
>JAFONG010000246.1 GCA_017418585.1 Erysipelotrichaceae bacterium
GTCAAGGTATTCCCGTCCCAGTTCGAAACTGTCATCGGCGAATTCGAAGAACTGACGATGAACTACAAGATCGTTGTCGACAGAGCGCACAATACAGACAGCATCGAGCTGCAGGTAGAACTTGCCGAAGGGCTTGAATTCGACGATATCGATTTCGTAGAAAAACTGAAGGATCGTATCGAGCACGAGCTCAGAGAAATACTCTTGATCGGATGTAAGGTAAGACTGCTCAACGCAGGCACACTGCCGAGAAGTGAAGGTAAAGCTGTAAGAGTAGAAGACAGGAGGAAGTTCGAATGATAGTTAAACAGGTATCGGTTTTCGTTGAGAACGAAACGGGAAGACTCGCGAAACTCATGCAGGTCCTCGAAGATAACGGCGTGGATCTGAACGCTGCGACCATCGCCGAGACAGGCGACTACGGGATCCTGAGATGCATCGTCCAGAATCCTGAAGAAACAGTAGAGATACTCAAGAAAAATAATTTCCTGGCCAGCATCACCAACGTGATCGCTGTGACCATCGAGAACAGACCGGGCGGACTGAACGCCGTGCTGAAGATTCTGGCGGCCGAGGGCATTCCGGTCAAGTACATCTACTCGACCATCCAGTCACTGAGCGGCGAAGCCGTCATCATGATGAAGGTCGACGATGCGGAGAAGGCAGCGAAGCTGCTGACGTCAAAGGGCGTCAAGCTGTTCTGCCTTGAGGATCTGAAATAGTGCTAGTTTGGAGTAAGGGGAACTGAATTGATTAGAAAAATACTGATAGTTATCTGCCTGATCGTCTTTTGCGGAAGCGGCGCATATATATTGAAGTATGTGCTGGATAACACATCCGCCGAGAAGACGCTGGAGCAGGTCGCACAAGTCAAGGAAAAGGAAGACGGAAACGGTCTCAAGGACGTTTACGCCGAGAATAACCATACAGTAGGATGGATCGAGGTCGAAGGAACCAAGATAGACTATCCTGTCATGCAGACAGGTAATGCGACCAGCGAGCCGGATCCGGAGTTTTATCTGCACCACGATTTCAATAAGGAATCGGCAGCATCCGGTACGCCGTTTGTCGATGAGGTCAGCATCATCGAAAAAGCAACAGTCCTGCGCGATGCAGGCGATGCGGGAGGTGTTCCGGTCGGCAACGGTTACGCTGTCGATTACTCGACCTGGAACTGGCTGATCTACGGACACCACATGAAATTCGGGACCATGTTCCACGACCTGCTGGAATTCGAAAGCAAAGACTTCTGGAAGAACCACAAGACTTTTGAGTTTGACAGGATCGTTCTTGGAGAGAAGGACGGGGAAGTGACCGTTTCCGAAGTTGATGAAGAATACGAGATCATAGCTGCGGGATACTCGCAGATCTATCCGAAAGATTCGGATGCCTTCAAGTATTACGAATATGCCGGATGGTTCGATGAGGAATCCTTCAACGATTTCATTGCCGGAATCAAGGCGGAAGCATGTTACGACACGGGCGTGACCGCCGAATACGGAGATCAGCTTGTGACGATGTCGACCTGCGCTTACCAGACAGAAGACGGCAGATTCTACGTTGTTGGGAAA